>JBPEXU010000300.1:0-11110 GCA_052031225.1 Marinobacter sp.
TTCGCCGTGCAGACCCTGACCGCAGGGCTGTTCGACACCTGGATGAACCTGGGCAACCTGGGCGGCGCCGCTCAGATTGCCACCACCATGCTGGTATTCGTGGTCCTCTTGGTCACCCTCGAACGTTACTCCCGGCGCCGCCAGCAGCAGTTTGCCGCCCGCGACAACCGCGACCCGATCCAACGGTTTACCATGTCGCTACCCCGTCAATTGATCTGCGTGGCGGTCTGTGCCGTGCCGTTCGTTCTTGGCTTCGTGATTCCGGCCGGAACCCTGGGCCTGTACGCCTGGGAATACTTCGAGGAAAGCTGGAATCCAAACTTCGTTCGAAACACCCTGAACAGCCTGTTCCTCTCCGGCGCTGCCGCGCTAACCACGCTGGTCATCGGCGTCATACTCGCCTACAGCCGGCGACTGCACAACACGCGCGGCATGCAAATCCTGATGCGGCTGTCGAGCCTGGGGTACGCCATGCCCGGCGCCGTGCTGGCGGTGGGCGTTATTGTTCCTCTGGCGGGCTTTGACAACTGGCTGGACGGACTGATGCGGGAAGGGTTTGGCATCAGCACCGGTTTGCTGCTCAGCGGTTCCGCTTTCGCGTTGGTGTTCGCCTACACCGTGCGTTTTCTGGCGGTGTCGGCCGGCAGTGTCGAAAGCGCGCTGCAGAAGGTCACCCCAAGCATGGACATGGCGTCGCGCTCACTGGGCAACACACCCGGCAGGACGCTGGTGAAAGTGCACCTGCCGATACTCCGAGGCACCTTGCTCACCGCCGCGCTGGTGGTTTTTGTCGACTGCATGAAGGAGTTGCCGGCCACCCTGATCCTGCGGCCCTTCAACTTCGAAACCCTGGCGACCTATGTCTATCAGTTCGCCTCCGACGAGCGCCTGTACCACAGCGCCCTGCCGGCCCTGATCATCGTACTGGCCGGGATTGTCCCGATCATCCTGATGAGCCGTTCCATTTCCAACTCCCGAGCCATGGCCTGAGCCCCGGTCGGAGCGATCAGTAGGCCAGCCGGGACGTCACGTCCTGCACCACAAAGCGCCCCTGAAAAACCGCAACCGGATCGGCACCCGGCACCACGGTCGGCTGCCCGCAAAACACCTCGGCGGTCAGATCCAGCCGCCCCTTGCCGTGTCGGGCCAGGCTCTTGCGAAAGCGCTCGGGGATTTCCTCGCCCGGCAGCCGGCACAACACATAGAAGTCTTCGGTGACCGGTTCCAGATAATCGATGGTGCCACTTTGCACCACCACCGTGCCCTTGAGTCCGGTATCGGCCAGAGCAAGTTCGGTCAGGCTCCAGGCCGCCGTCACCGCCGCACAGTACACGCTGCCGCCGAACCCCGTCCCCTGGTGATTGCGATTGGGTTCCAGCGGCGCACTGAGCAACAGGGCATGACCATCCCAAGAAAGCAACCGAATGCCCAAGGCTTTGGACAGTGTTATCTCATCGTGTATGCGCTTCTCGAAAAGAGCCAACTGGGTCATAACTTCCTCCTGAATATCTGAAGTTTAGGCCCCTGGCGATGTTTTCCCTATGCGACCAACGTCGGCAAACCACACAAAAAAAGCCCGGTCGAAACCGGGCTTTGGCACTGCCTGGCGACCTGTTACTGCCAGATCACCGGCTGCTTTTTCGCATACCAGCTATCCACCTGTTCCTGATACGCATCCTCAACCACGTTGCGCTTGAGCTTCAGGGTTGGGGTCAGGAAGCTGTTCTCGATGGACCACTCGTCGCTAACCACCGTGATGAACGCCAACTGCTCATGCGGGTCGACGGTCTTGTTCACGTCCTTAATCAGCTGCGTGAAACTCTCCTCAATTTGCTTGCGGAAGGCTTCATCGGCCATCTTCGGCCGGACTTCCTCGCTCAGCATAACCAGCGCGTGGGGCTGAGTCTGGTTGGCTCCGGACACGCAGACCATTTCGATGGCGTCGTGGGACATCAGCCGGTTTTCAATGGGAGCCGGGGCAATGTACTTGCCTTTGCTGGTCTTGAAGATTTCCTTGATCCGGCCGGTCAGCTTGAGGCGCCCCATTTCATCGATCTCGCCCTTGTCACCGGTGCGCAGGAAGCCATCTTCGGTAAACGCTTCCTTGGTTTTCTCCGGATCCTTGTAGTAGCCCATCATGGTCGCTGGGCTCTTCACCAGCACCTCACCCTGCTCACTGATCTTCACTTCGACGCCGGGCAATGCCTCACCGACATAACCGGTTCGGGTGCGCCCCGGCTTGTTCATGTGCGAGTAAGCAAAGTTCTCGGACATACCATAGCCTTCGAGCAGTTCCAGCCCAAGATTCCGATACCAGTCGAGCACATCGTGAGACAGCGGCGCGGACCCGCTGCCCGCCAGCTTGACCTTGTCCAGCCCCAGACCTTTGAGGATCTTCTTCTTGATCAGCTTGTTGACGACCGGAATCTTCAGCAGGCGGTCCAGCTTCTTCTTGGGCACCTTCTGCAGTACGCCGTGCTGGAATTTCACCCACAAACGCGGGACCGAGAGGAACAGCGTCGGCTGGGCCCGCTGCAGGTCCTGGACGAAGGTATCGAGGGACTCGGCAAAGTACAGCTGGAAACCCGCATACAGCGACCCCAGCTCAACAAACGTACGCTCAAACACGTGCGCCAGCGGCAGATAGGACAGCATACGCTCATCCGGCCCCACACCCAGCGTCTGGATACCGCCCGCAGCGGCGAACGCCATGTTGCGGAAGCTGAGCATGACCCCTTTGGGGCGGCCGGTACTGCCGGAGGTGTAGACGATGGTCGCCAGCTCTTCCGGGTCGCGCTGGGTGTTTTCTTCCAGTGGCGGGTACTTGCTGATGATATCGTCCCAGGTTTCGAAGTCGTTGGGTGGGCTCAGCGGGAATGAAATGCAGCGAACCGAATCCGGCACACCCGGCTTCATCATGTCCCAGTCATCGAGCTTGCCCACAAACAGAACGTCGCACTCGGCGTGGTTCAGAATGTAGTTCACCGTGTCGGCGTTGAGCGTCGGGTACAGGGGAACCGAGATGTGTCCGGCCATCCAGATCGCCCAGTCCGCCATGATCCACTGCGCGCAGTTCTTGGAAATCAGGCCGATACGGCTCTTTTCCGGGAGATTCAGGGATTTGAGGTAAGCCGCCATGCGGCGCGCTTCGTCGACCGCCCGTCCCCAGGTGTACTCAACCACCTTGCCGTCACCAATGGGCTGAGTCATATACAGGGCGTCTTTCTTGGCCTTCTCCCAGTGGTAGACCATATCGAGGGGAAGTTTGTTCGTTGTGTCCATGGACCTTCCTTGTTTTGTTTTCATTGTGCGTGTTGCTAAGGGCTTATTATTAGACTTTCGTAGGGTATTTCAACACAGGATGCGGCGTCAAAACGTGATACAGACGAAACAATTGAAGATCTCATCTTTTCCTTTTCTCCCCGTGCGATCCCCTACCCCCAGACGGCCACCGCTGTGGTAAACTCTCGCACTTTCCGGATTTCAGACCTCACTGACACAAACCTATAACGACTCGGAGATCGGCATATGGCCAAGAAAACTCTGCGCACCCTTTTGGGCGCCTCCCTGCTGGCAGCGGCAAGCCTGGTCCAGGCACAGGAGACTCGCACCGTTGCCATCACGCAGATCGTCGAGCACCCTGCGCTCGACGCGGTCTATCAGGGCGTCAAAGATGAGCTTGCCGAGCGCGGCTACACCGAAGGCGAAAACCTGACCGTCCTGCACGAGAGCGCCCAGGGCAACTCCGCCATCGCCTCCCAGATTGCGCGCAAGTTCGTGGGCGAGAGTCCAGACGTCATCGTTGCCATCGCAACCCCGTCTGCCCAGACCGTGGCCGCGGCGGCCCGCGATATTCCGGTCGTGTTCTCGGCCGTCACCGACCCGGTCGGCGCCAAGCTGGTTCAGAGCCTGGAGGCTCCTGGCGCCAACATCAGCGGGGTCAGCGACATGCTGCCGATCGACAAACACCTGGACATGCTCCAGAAGGCAATGCCGGAGGCCAAGCGCATCGGAACCGTCTACAACCCGGGCGAAGCCAACGCCGTATCCCTGGTCAACTTGCTGGAAGAGCGGCTTCAGGCCCGAGGCCTGTCGCTGTCCAAGGCCGCTGCCACCAAGACGTCCGAAGTTCTGGGCGCCGCACGCTCCCTGGTGGGCGATGTTGATGCCATCTACCTGACCACCGACAACACCGTGATCAGCGCGGCCGAAGCCGTCATTTCCGTGGGCGAACGGGCGAAGATTCCGGTCTTTGCCGCCGACACCGCCACCGTAAGCCGGGGCGCTGTCGCCGCACTGGGTTTTGACTACTACAACCACGGCCGTCAGACCGGAGCCATGGTGGCCCGGGTACTGGCCGGTGAAAATCCCGGTGCAATGCCGGTTGAAACCATGGACCAGCTGGATCTGTTCGTGAACCCGGAGGCCGGCGAGCGCATGGGCGTGACCCTGCCGGAAGCGTTCATCGCCGAAGCCAAGGAAGTCGTATCCAGCGACAAGTAAACGCCTGACCCATACGGGCGGACCCCACAAGGGCCCGCCCGTTTTCTTTCACAGTGAACACTACCCATGCTGAGTGAAATTGCATTTTACGGCGCCCTGGAGACCGGCCTGATTTACGGGCTGGTGGCCTTTGGCATCTATATTTCGTTTCGTGTACTGGACTTTCCCGATCTGACCGTGGACGGCAGCTTCCCACTGGGCGCAGCGGTTGCGGCCATGCTCATCATCAATGGCTGGAACCCCTGGATCGCCACGGGCGCGGCCGTACTGGCTGGCATGGCCGCCGGTGCGGTCACCGCCTTGCTGAATGTCAAACTGAACATTCTGAACCTGCTTGCCTCGATTCTGACCATGATCGCGCTGTATTCGGTAAATCTGCGCATCATGGGACGGCCGAACGTTGCCCTGCTGACCGAAGAAACGGTCCTGACGCCCTGGTACGACTTTGATCTGGCCTTCCACCAGGTGCCGGTGTTGCTGTTTGCGCTGGTGGTACTGGTCTGCCTGTTCCTGTTGTGGCGTTTCATGAAATCGGAAACCGGTCTGGCAATGCGGGCCACCGGCGCCAACGCGCGCATGGCCCGGGCCCAGGGCATTGCCACCGGCGCCATGATCGTACTCGGTGTCGCCTTGTCCAACGGCCTCGTAGGGCTGGCCGGCGCCCTCTTTGCCCAGAGCCAGGGCGCGGCGGATGTCACCATGGGGGTCGGTGTAATCGTGATCGGGCTGGCCTCGCTGATCGGTGGCGAGGCGCTGGTGACGCCTTCGACCGTGGTACGGGCGCTGGTCGCCTGCGTGGTGGGCGCCATCATTTACCGCCTGGCCATTGCCTTCGCGCTCAACGCCGACATTCTCGGCCTTCAGGCTCAGGATCTGAACCTGATTACCGCCGTGCTGGTGACGCTGGCCATTGTCCTGCCCGGCGTGCGTAATTCAGTCATAAGCAAATTCACCCGGAAAAAGGCCTGAGGACTCGACATGATCAGTGCAACCGATCTCCGACTCACCTTTGGCAAAGGCACACCGCTGGAGAATCCGGCCCTCCGGGGCATGAGCCTGACCGTCAACCAGGGTGAATTCGTCACCGTCATTGGCAGTAACGGCGCCGGAAAATCCACCTTTCTCAATGCCCTGGCGGGCGAAGTGATGGTCGACAGCGGCCAGATCATCGTCGACAACCAGGACGTGACCCGGCTGCCCACCCACAAACGCGCAGCCCGGGTCGCTCGGGTCTTCCAGGACCCACTGGCAGGCACGTGCGAAAACCTGACCATCGAAGAGAATCTGGCCCTGGCCATCAAGCGGGGCCAGCGGCGCGGTCTCAGTACCGCCGTCAAAAAACAGTACCTGGCGCAGTTCCGGGAAAGCCTGGCGTCGCTGAAACTCGGTCTTGAGAACCGTCTTGGCGACAAGATGGGGCTGCTGTCCGGTGGTCAGCGTCAGGCCGTCAGCCTGCTGATGGCCAGCCTGACCCCCTCCGCCATCCTGTTGCTCGACGAACACACCGCCGCGCTCGATCCCAAAACCGCGGCGTTTGTGTTGGAACTGACCCAGAAGATCATTGAAGAGCAACAACTCACCGCCCTGATGGTTACCCATAGCATGAAACAGGCACTTGAGGTTGGCTCTCGGACCGTGATGCTTCATCAGGGACAGGTGGTGTTCGATATTGCTGGTAAGGAACGCGAAGGGCTGGAAGTCAAAGACCTGCTCGGACTGTTCGAAAAGCAGCGGGGACTGAAAGTGGACGACGACAGCCTGCTGCTGGGCTGAAACAACAACGGGGCCTTCTGGCCCCGTTGTTGTTAGAGTTCGGTCAGTGACCGTAGATCACCATCGAGGTGTTGGTGATCGCAAGATCATCCAGCATGACCGATCCGATCGAAGTACCACCGATCAGCACGCCGCCCATCCGGATGTCCGCCTCAAACGTCTGAAGATCAATCGCCAGGCTTTCCACGCCCTGCGAATTCGGCGCCTTATAGATGTCCATCTCGACACCGGCGAACAGCCGCAGAGGCTGTGGTGCCTGCAGGTCGTAATCCGCCCCCGTCAGCACAAAGTCGCGGATACCCAGAGCCAGGAACGGCATGTCGAAGTCCATGTCGTCGATGGCGATGTCGGTACGGAAATTGAGCTTATCGGTCGCGGTGTCCACCCGGATGGTTCCCGAGCCGACCAGAGCGTCCATATTGAAGTTGTCCAGCACGGTGGTCGAACCGCCGGTGCCGGTCAAATTCCAGGCGCCGGTGGAAACCCGCAGGTCGACCGCGTTGAACGACAACGGCAACAGGTTGATGATGGCGTCGCCGTCACTGGCAACGTCGATATTGATGCGGATATTGTCCAGGTTCTCACTGGCGGTGCCGACCAGATTCAGCCCCATTTCCGAGAACATGTCGGTTCGATTGGTGCCCCCGACACTGATGTCGTTGACTTCAAAAGAACCTTCATCGGTATAAATGAAACGGTCAATGTTAAACCGGGTTTCCAGCTCAATGGTCACACCGGCTTGGCCGGTGATGTTGCCCATCGAGGCGTCATCCAGCATGACGATTTCCGCCATGGCAGCGGGCGGCGCGCCCGCGACGCACAGCGCCAGCATAGTTGGTTTCAGGCCTTTCATCGTTGTTATTCCTTTTATAGTCGTTATCACTTCCTGTGGGCCACTGCAAGACTACGACACCACATTCCCACTTTAGCGACAGGTCGCAACCGGGTACGTGCAGAAGTCACAAATCCCGGATTCACACACCGTCTTTCCGGCCATTTTTTAACCACAAGATGTAGTGGTAACGCAGGTTTTCGCCAACGCCGTGATTTCCCAAGGCTTTCGCAGAAGGCAAGAGGTTTTTCATTGATTTTCTTTCTCCGACACCCCCAATCAATAGATGCGCCCTTATTCACACACCACAATATCCTGTTATACTCACGCAAAAAGACGCCCATATGTAGGGCCAAAAACCAAATATCGCTCGCCGCCCCGGCGAGCAAAAAACGGCCAGCAATCCGGCCCACAGCAACGATCTAACGAACATACCGGCCCCGTCAGGGTTTAACCGCTGGTCCAGGCAATCACCATATATAGTGGTTGACACCAGCTCCAGACGATCCCGGCCCGTTTTCAAGGGGTATGGTCCTGGCGACAGGGCCATCAAACAGAGACATACTGAAAGAACCGAGGGTGGCAATGAACGCTAAGGCACAGGCAGTGATCACGACGATTCCCATGCAGGAAGCATCGCTCGACATCTGGAGCAGCAAGTACCAGCTCAAGACCAAAACCGGCGAGCCAGTGGATAAGGACATCAACGATACCTACGAGCGTGTTGCCCGGGCCCTGGCGGACGTTGAAAACAAATCCGTGCGCACCAAGCACATGAAGGACTTCATCTGGGCACTGCAAAACGGCGCGATTCCCGCTGGCCGCATCATTTCCAATGCCGGCGCAGAAGCTCACAAACCGGCCACGTCGACCATCAACTGCACCGTCTCCGGCACCATCAACGACTCCATGAATGACATTCTGGAGAAAAACCACGAAGCGGGCCTCACCCTCAAGGCCGGCTGCGGTATCGGCTACGAATTCTCGACGCTCCGGCCCCGGGGTGCGTACGTCGCCGGTGCCGGTGCCACCACGTCCGGGCCGCTGTCGTTCATGGACATCTTCGACCGCATGTGTTTCACGGTCTCGTCCGCCGGCGGTCGCCGCGGCGCCCAGATGGCCACCTTTGATGTCCACCACCCGGACGTGATCGAGTTCATCCAGGCCAAGCGGGAAGACGGTCGCCTGCGTCAGTTCAATCTGTCGCTGTTGATTACCGAGGATTTCATCGAGGCCGTTCGCAACGGCGATGACTGGCACCTGTCGTTCCCGGTCACCCAGAAGGAAGTCGAGGACGAAGGGCTGGACCTGAACGATGAAAGCCTGTTTGTCTACCGCGACTTCCCGGTTCAGGACGGTTACGTGGTCAACGACGAAGGCAAGGTGGCGTGCCGCATCTACCGCACGGTCAAGGCCCAGTTCATCTGGGACACCATCATGACCAGCACCTACGATTACGCGGAGCCCGGCTTCATCCTGATCGACAAGGTCAACCAGATGAACAACAACTGGTTCTGCGAAGACATCCGGGCCACCAACCCGTGCGGGGAACAGCCGCTGCCGCCCTACGGCAGCTGCCTGCTCGGCTCGGTCAACCTGACCAAGTTCGTCGACTACCCGTTCACCGAGAAGGCCAGCTTCAACTACGAGAAGTACCGCAAAGTTGTCGGCATCTTCACGCGGATGCTGGACAACGTCGTCGAAATCAACGGCCTGCCGCTGGGCGAGCAGCGCCACGAGATTGAGTACAAGCGCCGGCACGGCATGGGTATTCTGGGTCTGGGCTCGACCCTGGCCATGCTGCGGATGCCCTATGGCTCCGAAGAATCCGTCCGCTTCACCGAAGAAGTCGTCCGGGAAATGGCGCTCGAAGGCTGGCGCCAGTCCCTGGCCCTGGCCGAAGAAAAAGGCCCGGCGCCGATCATGGAGGACGAGTTCGAAATCACTCCGAAAATGCTGAACAAGTGCCCGAAACTTGCCAAAGACGGCTACAAGCTGGGCGACAAGGTCAAAGGCAAGGTGCTGCACGCGAAGTACAGTCAGTACATGAACCGTATTGCCGAGGTCGAGCCGGAGCTGGTGGAAAAGCTGGCCGAGAAAGGTGGCCGGTTCACCCACCACACCTCTATTGCCCCGACCGGCACCATCAGCCTGTCGCTGGCCAATAACGCCAGCAACGGGATCGAACCGAGCTTTTCGCACCATTACGCCCGGAACGTCATCCGCGAGGGCCGCAAGACCAAAGAGAAAGTCGACGTTTTCTCCTTCGAACTGTTGGCCTATCGCCATCTGGTGAACCCGAATGCCATGCCGTTCTCCGACGAAGAAGAGCGCAAGCTGCCGAGCTACTTCACCACCTCGGACGACGTAACGCCGCAGCAGCACGTCGACATCCAGGCTGCGGCACAGAAGTGGGTAGATTCCTCGATTTCCAAGACCGCCAACGTTCCGACAGACTTCGCCTATCAGGACTTCAAGGACATCTACCTGTACGCCTATGATAAGGGGCTGAAGGGCTGCACCACCTTCCGCTTCAACCCGGAAGCTTTCCAGGGCGTTCTGGTCAAAGAGAAAGACCTCGAGAACACCGTCTACGAGTTCACCCTGGACGACGGCAGCAAAGTGACCCTCAAGGGCAACGAACAGGTTGAATACGATGGCGAAATTCACACCGCCGCCAACCTGTTTGATGCACTCAAAGAAGGCACTTACGGCAAGTACTGATCCGGGACCGACACACAGGACAACGACCATGACAGTTAAAATCAGCAACAAAATCGTCGGCTACCGCGTTAAGAAAGCCGATGCCGAGGCAACCACCGAACAGGCCCAGAGCGCGCCGCAGCAGGATCAGAAACCGGTTCAGATGAACGAATACATCGAGCGGCCGGACTTCCTGCTGGGCACCACCTACAAGATCAAACCGCCGGTGGCCGAGCACGCGATGTACATCACCATCAACGACATCATCCTCAACGAGGGTACGGACCACGAAAGCCGGCAGCCCTACGAGGTGTTCATCAACTCCAAATCCATGGAACATTTCCAGTGGGTTATTGCCCTGACCCGAGTTATCTCGGCGGTATTCCGCAAGGGCGGTGACGTCACCTTCCTGGTGGAAGAGCTGCGCTCCGTGTACGACCCCAACGGTGGCTATTTCAAGAAAGGCGGTGTTTTCATGCCGTCCCTGGTGGCCGAGATCGGCGCGGTGATCGAGAAACACCTGAAAGCCATTGGCCTGCTGGAAAGCGAGGAAATGAGCGAAACCACCAAACGCATCCTCGCGGAAAAACGCGCCGAATTTGAGGCCAGCCAGGCCGCGGCCACCAACGACGACAAGGCCAGCGAGTACCCGGCCAACGCCACCATGTGCGGTAAGTGCAGCACCAAGGCGGTGATCGTGATGGACGGCTGCGCCACCTGCCTGTCCTGTGGCGACAGCAAGTGCGGATGAGTTAATCCGTCGCGCCCGGCCGCAAAGCCCGTAGCGAAAGCTCCGGGCTTTTTTCGTTCCCCAGCGCCGATCACCACCGTACCTTCCCGGACAAGACGAACGACCCCAAAAACGGGATAATGGCCGCCTTTCAGGCCCCGCGCCCGTGACATTCTTCAACCCCCGGTAGCCGCACCATGGAAATCAACGTCAATTTTCTCGACAACCTCCGACTGGAAGCCAAGTTCGACGACTTTACCGTCATCACGGACCAGCCCATCCGCTACAAAGGCGACGGCTCCGCACCCAGCCCGTTTGACTATTTCCTGGCCTCCTCGGCGCTGTGTGCGGCTTATTTCGTCCGGGTTTACTGCCTGGCGCGGAACATCCCGACCGACAACATCCGGCTGTCCCAAAACAACATCGTCGATCCGGAAAACCGCTACAACCAGATCTTCAAGATCCAGGTCGAACTGCCCGAAGACATTTCCGAGAAAGACCGCCAGGGCATTCTCCGGTCCATTGACCGCTGTACGGTCAAGAAAGTGGTCCAGACCGGGCCGAAGTTC
>JBPEXU010000301.1:0-1897 GCA_052031225.1 Marinobacter sp.
GCGTCCACCACCCGTCCGGTCAGGGTCAGCTCGAAGGCGCGTTGGTAGCCAATCAGCCGCTGCAGGAACCAGGCGCCACCGTCGCCCGGGATAATGCCCAGGTTGAGGAAGGTTTCACCGAATTTGGCCGATTCGGCGGCGATGCGGAGGTCGGCCATGTTGGCCAGATCGAAACCGGCACCGATGGCCGGGCCGTTGACCGCGGCAATGATCGGCACCTCGACATTCTGCAGCGCCAGGGGAATCCGTTGAATGCCCCGTCGGTAGCGCTCGGCGCATTCGGCCGGGTCGCCCGCAAAGTCACCGCTGCGGCTGGCCATGTCACGGATATTGCCGCCGGCACTAAAGGCCGATCCGGCGCCGGTGATCACCAGCACCGATACCTGGTCGCACCGGTTCACCCACTCGGCGGTGCTGACAATGTCGTCGATCAGCCGGGAGCCGGTCAGCGCGTTGCGCAGGTCGTGGCGGTTGAGGGTCAGCAGCGCAACCCGGTCTTCCAGGCTCAGCAGGGCGTCGGTCAGTTGGGGCAGATCGGTCATGAAGGGTCTCCTGATGGCAACTCCCCCCATCATAAACAATGACCGCCGGGCTTGGGGCTAGATCTTGGTCGTGGGCACGCAATTGCGGGGTTTTTTGCTGCTTGGCGCCGGATCGGCTGCATGTGCTGGGGCGAGGCTGGCCCCGGCACCCGGGGCCGCTTGAGGGCAATGCGCTAGTAGGCGCCGGCGCTGTAAATCAGCTCGTAGCTGTGGCTGTAAATCTCAAGGATGTTTCCGAACGGGTCTTCCATGTAGATCATCCGATACGGCTTCTCGCCCGGATAGTAGTAGCGGGGCTTCGCCATGCGTTTCCTGCCACCGGCGGCGACGATGCGCTCGGCCAGTTCCTCGACGTTCGGGTCCTGCACGCAGAAGTGGAAAACGCCGGTTTTCCAGTACTCGAAGTTGTCGGCGGGATTTTCCTGGTTGGGGAACTGAAACAGCTCAACCCCGATGCGGTCGCCGGTGGCCAGGTGGGCGATGCGGAAACGGCCCCAGCCTGAGCCAAAAACGTCAGTGCACATTTGGCCGATGGCGCTGTCGTCCTCAACGATTTCCGTGGGCTTCATGATCAGATACCAACCCAGCACTTCGGTGTAGAACGCCACGGCCTTCTCCAGATCCGGGACCGAAATGCCGATGTGGGAAAAGTTTCTTGGGTAGGTGGTGTGGGTCATGGTGTGCCTCCTCAGTGGGTGATGGCACTAAGTTACAAAGCCATAGTGATTACGTAAAATTATCATTGTTGATATTGTTGAGAACGTAATGTGATGGTTAACCCGCTTTGGCTGCGAACCTTCTGCGCTCTGGTTGAGGTCGGGCATTTCACCCGCACCGCCGAGCGGCTGCACATGACCCAGTCCGGGGTCAGCCAGCACGTGCGCAAGCTGGAAGAACAGCTTGGGGTGGCTCTGCTGATCCGCCACGGGCGGCGGTTCTCGCTCACCGATGCCGGCGAACGGTTGTATCGGGAGGGCCAGCAGCTGGTGGAGGCGCTGACTAGCCTGAAGCAGCGGGTCGGGGACGATCCGCCCCACGCCGGGCAGGTGCGGCTGATGTCGCCCGGCAGTGTCGGTCTGAACCTGTATCCCCGGTTGTTGACGCTGCAGCAACAACACCCGGCACTGGTGATCGACCATCGCTTCGCACCCAACGCCGACATAGAGCGGGCCGTTGCCGATGGTGTGGTTGATATCGGATTGCTGACCCGGCCGGCGACCCGCAACGAGGTAAGCTGTCGCCCGATTGGTCGAGAAGCCCTGCTGCTGGTCACGCCAGCGGGCGTTGAGGATAACCCGGACTGGTCTGAGCTGATGCAGCTGGGTTTTATCGATCACCCTGACGGTGGGCACCAC
>JBPEXU010000302.1:0-2626 GCA_052031225.1 Marinobacter sp.
CGGATCGGGAAGCGATCCAGATACCCCAGCGCCTGCTGGCACAGGCTGCGCACGCGCGGCTGCTGAATGCCCTCGGTCAGGGGATAGACCGGCGTCAGGGTCGCCTGGCCCGCCGGCGGCATGGCCGGGGGATTCACCTGATATTCGGGATGATAAAACTCGAAACCCGCACGGCCCGGGCGGACCTCGCCAAAACAGCGGACCCGCACCCCCTCTTCGAGTTGGTTTTTCTGGGCGGCATTGAAGTGAAAAAACCGCAGCACCAGGAAACCGGTGTCGTCCCTGAGGGTGACCTGAAGACTGCGGCGTCGGCCCATCACCAGATCGGTCTTGACCACCTCACCTTCAACCACCGCCACGTCCCCGATCCGCAGACGGCCCATGGGCACCACACGGGTTCGATCTTCGTAACGGTGCGGAAGATGAAAGAGCAGATCCTGCAGCGAGGCGATGCCCAGGCGAGCGAGTTTCCCCGCCAGGGCACTGCCGACGCCTTTGAGCTGGGTGACCGGGATGTCATCCAGAGAGGTGGCCATGGAGGTCAGGCGCTCTCGGCGATACTGGGGGTTTCGGTTCGGGCTTTCTCAATCACCCGGCACTGACTGGCAGCCAGTGACAGCACATCAATGGCTTTCGGCCGGGGGAAGGTCACCCGCCAGGCCAGCGCCACGGTCCTAAACGGCACCGGCGGCGCGAACGGCCGGACGGCGAGGATATCCTGGTTGTACTGCATCGCGGTTGCCGCCGACAGCGGCAGTACCGTGACCCCGAGCCCCGAGGCCACCATATGGCGAATGGTTTCCAGCGAACTGCCTTCGGTCACCAGTGACGGCGAGCCGTTGTCCACCTTGCGGGTGACCGTTTCCACCAGCGGCGGGCAGGATTCCAGCACCTGATCCCGGAAGCAGTGGCCCGGGCCAAGCAACAGTAGCTGCTCGTTGGCCAGTTCTTCGGCGGTCAGTTGTTCTTTTTTCGCCAGCGGATGCCCGGCCGGTAGCAGAATCACGAACGGTTCGTCGTACAGCGGCAGCGTCAGGACTTCCGGCTCGTCAAACGGCAGCGCGACGATGATGGCATCCAGCTCGGACTGACGGAGCTTCTGGCGCAAGGTGGCGGTGTAGTTCTCTTCGATGAACAACGGCATATCCGGGGCCGCCCGACGCAGCTCCGGCAACAGATGGGGGAACAGGTAAGGGCCAATGGTGTAAATGGCCCCCACTTTCAGGGGCGAACTGAGCTGGTTCTTGCCGTCCTGAGCAATATCCCGGATCAGGTTGACCTGATCCAGCACCCGCTGGGCCTGTTCGATGATACGCTGCCCGGTCTCGGTTACCCGGATGTTGCTTTTGCTGCGCTCAAACAGCGGTACGCCGAGTTCCTCTTCGAGCTTTTTGACCGCGACACTGAGGGTCGGCTGGCTAACGTGACAACGCTCGGCGGCACGGCCAAAATGCCTTTCGCGAGCCAGGGTAACGACGTATCGTAACTCGGTGAGAGTCATGGTGAGCTCCGGTCAGGTCAGTGCGGGTCGAAGTATCACTTTTTATGAGCTAAAGCATAAGGATTGAAATTGACTATGGCAATCACCGATCCCCAGCGCCAACCGCGGGTGTTGGTCGCCGGCTGCGGCAAACTCGGTGGCGCAATGGCAACCGCCTTGCAGGCCCGGGCCGAAGTGTTTGGCTTGCGCCGGAATGCCGATCAGGTTCCCGCAGGCATCCACGCCATCGGCGCCGATCTGACCCAGCCGGATTCCCTGTACAACGCGCTTCCGGCCAATCTGGACATGGTCATCTATTGCCTGACCCCCTCCCGTTACGACGAGCAGGGCTACCGGGACGCCTACGTCACCGGCCTGGCCAACCTGCTGGCGGCCCTGGCGCCGCAAAAACTCCGGCGCCTGTTTTTCATCAGCAGCACCAGCGTCTACGCCCAGGACGACGACAGCTGGGTGGACGAGGACAGCCCGACCGAGCCGGCACGGGCCAGTGGCCAGCAGATCCTGGCCGGCGAACGGCTGGCACTGGACAGCGTCCATCCGGCGACCGTGGTGCGTTTCAGCGGCATCTACGGTCCGTCCCGACGGCGGTTTCTGGAGGAAGTCGTGGCGGGCCGGATGAACCCGGCGTCACCCGCGCCGTTCAGCAATCGCATTCACGAAGTCGATGCGGTGCGCGCGGTTACCCATCTGGTGGAGCGAACGCTGGCGAGTGCCGACGTGGCGCCGATCTATGTTGCCAGTGACAACGAACCGGTGCGGCTCGATGAGGTGGTGGCGTGGGTCAGAGCGCAGACGCCCTGCGCCGAGCCGACAGCGGACGCGCGCCGGGGTGGTCGTGCCGGCAGCAAACGGTGTTGCAACCGGAGGTTGCGGGAAAGTGGGTTTGAGTTCCGATACCCCGACTTTCGGACGGGGTATCGGGAAATGATTCGCGGCCTCAGCTGAGCACCATCACCGCTTCCATTTCGATGGGCACTCCCTTGGGCAGCGCCGCCACACCCACTGCGGCGCGCGCCGGATACGGCTCCTGGAAGTAGGTGGCCATAATTTCATTGACGGTGGCGAAATTGGCCAGGTCGGTCATGTAGATGTTCAGCTTGACGATGTCCTTGAGTTCACCGCCCG
>JBPEXU010000303.1:0-1900 GCA_052031225.1 Marinobacter sp.
CACCGTGCACGGCACCTCGCCCCCCACCTGCAGAACGTGCCGGCCGGCTGCGACATCGGAACGCGCAGCCAGCACCGGAGCGCGGCGCACGAGCTGGCCACCGTGATCTTCCAGCTCACCGAGCAGCGACAGCATTAGTCCGTGGCTGTCGACGATGCCGGTTTCCGGACTCCACAGCGCCGCCCGGGCGGACACCGCCGGAATGCGGGCAGCCAGGTCCCGACCGTCAACCAATTCGAGTGCCACGCCGTTGTTGGCGGCCCCGGTCTGGATGCCGGACAACTGGGACAACTGGGCATCGGAGGTCGCGACGATCCATTTGCCACACTTGCGGTAGCGGATCTTGTGGGCCTGGCAGTATTCGTACAGGCGTTGCCGCCCGTCCACGCACAACCGGGCCTTCAGGGACGCCTCCGGGTAGTAGATGCCAGCGTGAATCACCTCGCTGTTGCGGGAGGATATCCCTTCGCCGAAACTCGGCCCGGCCTCCAGCACGATCACCTCCTGGCCGGCGACGGCCAGTTCCCGGGCGATCGCCAGCCCCACCACCCCCGCACCAATCACCACCGTCTGTATGTTCAGCGAATCTTCCATTGCCCCAATCAACCAGGTCTCCGTCATTTACCGGCACAGTACCCCAAACCGGCCGGGCGGCAAAGCCGGATTGGCGGATTACGGAACCCCCGCAACGCGGTATACTTGCAGCCACATTTTTCTGAGACTGACCGGCGATGTCCGACGTTTCCACCCATCCCTACGACACCCTCTCGCCCGACGCCATTCTCGACGCAATGGAAGCGGCCGGTTTTCGCGTGAATGGCCGCCTGTTTGCCCTCAACAGCTACGAAAACCGGGTCTATCAGGTGGGGCTTGAGGACGGGGCGCCGGTGATCGCCAAGTTTTACCGCCCGGGCCGCTGGACCGACGAGGCCATCCTCGAGGAGCATCGCTTTTCCCTTGAACTTGCGCAGGCCGGTATTCCCGTGGTCGCCCCGCTGGCCCTCGCCAATAGCCAAACCCTGGCCCGTCACGGCGACTTTCGCTTCGCGGTATTCCCACAGCGCGGCGGCCAGGCGCCGGACACCAGCGTGACCGACACGCTGTATCGGCTTGGCCAGTGGCTTGGCCAGATTCACAACATCGGTGCGCGCCAGGACTTTCAGCACCGGCCAACCCTGGCACTGGTGGATGGCATCCGGGCCAACCACCAGCTGCTCCTCGAGGGCAACTGGATTCCCGATGACCTGAAAGCCGCCTGGAGCAGCCTGATCCCGGACCTGATCGCCCTGTGCCAGGCCCGGATTGACGATGCCGGCGACGTTGATACCCTGCGCCTGCACGGCGACTGCCACGCCGGCAACATCCTGTGCCGGGACGACACCATGCTGTTTGTCGATCTCGACGACTGCCGCACCGGACCGGCCATCCAGGACATGTGGTTGCTGCTCAATGGCGAGGATCATGAACGGGGCGCGCAACTGGCCGAGCTGCTTGAAGGCTATGAGATGTTCCGGGACTTCAACCGGCGTGAACGCCACCTGATCGAGCCCCTGCGCTGCTACCGGCAGATCGCCCACTGCGCCTGGCTCGCCAGGCGCTGGGAGGACCCGGCCTTTCCCCGCTATTTCCCATGGTTTGCTCAGCCCCGGTTCTGGTCAGACCAGATCCTGGCACTGCGGGAGCAAATGGCCGCACTTCAGGCACCGGCCCTTGGCATTCCTGGACAATACTGACACCCTTCCCCGACCATTCAATGAGGTAGGCATGAGCCAGAGTGAAACCCATTACACGGCACGCAGCCTGATCGTCACGGCATTGATTGCCGCTATCGGGACCGTTCTGGTGCTCGAGAGCAGTGGCAGAATCAAGCACTCGGACAATAAGGACCATGTGCCGGTGG
>JBPEXU010000304.1:0-2891 GCA_052031225.1 Marinobacter sp.
GCGGTCAGACGCAGCGGTGAAGACGGTTCAGCGACGCCCTGATCGAGCCGGCTGCCCAGTTCCCGGGACAGCTCGAAACAGCACTCCTCGACAAACCGGCTTGGGCCCTGGTCGCCGTCCAGGTGCGGGCGGGCGCTGGCTGGCCGGGTGATCAGGTGCAGGGTATCCCGGCAGCGGGTCATGGCGACATAGAGCAACCGGCGCTCACCCTCGAGAAAGGTGCGGGCGTCGTCCTGGGGCCGGGGCGTGTAGGGCAGGTACTTCTCCTGCAGGCCGGGCACGATCACCACCGGCCACTCGAGACCTTTGGTGCGGTGAATGGTGGACAGCAGCACACCGGTGTCCTGGGTCTGACCGGCCCGCTGTTTGAGCGCCCGCAGATGCGCCAGGGCCTCGTCGGCGCCGACATCCAGGCTCTTCAGATAATGGCGGAAACCCTCGATGGTGCCGATCCGTTCTTCGGCCATGTCGTGGGTCAGCGCCAGGCTGCGGATGCCCTCGTACAGCTCGGTGTGCTCGGCGTAGCGGCGGAGCAGCCCGGCGACCGGGCCGCGATAACCGCACAGCTGGCCCAGCGCTTCGCCCAGTTTCCGGAGTTTGCGGGCGGGCAGTGGGGCATAGGCGTCGAAGTCCATGGCCAGCAAGCGTTCGTGCCAACCGTCGCCGACACCGGCCAGCCACTGGGCCAGGTTGTCCAGTTCCGTTTCCTTGAGGCCGACGTGGGGAAACCGCAGCAGCAGCCGGGCGATGTCGAGCCGGTCCGCATCCGGCAGTGCCGATAGCTGGCCGGTGACCACGATCAGCAGCGCGGTGATGGCCTGAACTTCCCGGCTGAACAGCGCACCCTTGCCGGCGTCGATGCGGTAGGGGATCTGCCGGGCCAGCAGCTTCAGCTCGATGGCCACGCTCTGGCTCCAGACCCGGAACAGGATGGCGGTGTCGGGCCAGCGTTCCGGTCCGCCGGCCTGGAGGAGCTGCAGCACCTGATCGCTGTCACTGTCGACCCGGTGCAGGTGGACCTCGGTGTTGGGCGTCGACGGATGGGCGTGGCACAGCACATCCTTGCGACCGCTGTTATGGCTGATCAGGTGATTGGCCAGCAGCGCGACCTGATGGCCGTAGCGGAAGGTGTAGCTCAGGGTCTGCTCCAGCGGGCTGTCGAACTCATCGCTGAAACGCCGGAGAATGAACTCCGGGCGGGCGCCGCGAAACTCGTAGATGGTCTGGTCCGGATCGCCAACCACGGTCACCCGCGCCCGGTCGCCGGCCACGTAGCGCAGCAGCAGGTGCTGGATTTCGTTGGTGTCCTGATACTCGTCGACCAGAATCAGATCCATCTTGTTGCCGACCAGACGCTGCAGGGGCGGGTTCTGGTGAATCGCCATCACCGGCTCGTAGAGCATGTCGGCGTAGCTGATCCGCGCCTGTTGCTTGCGCCACTGCTCAAAGCTGTGAAACAGATCGATCAGATAGCGGTGCTTGTCGGAATACCCCAGCTCCTCGAACACCACCTCGGCCGGCGACAGCGTGGTCTTCACCAGATCGATGAACCCGGTCGCGGTCTCGACGTAGTCCTTTTTGTTGCGGCGGATGTCGTCGGCCAGGTCCTCCGGCGCCAGACGCCGGGTCAGCTGCCAGGCCTGGAAGCCGATCTCCTGTTCGCTCAGAATCCGGTCGGAAAACCCGGGCAGATAGCCCTCGCGAACGAAGCGCTTGTACAGCCTCAGCCCCATGCTGTGGTAGGTGCGGATTTCCGGCAGCGCCAGGCCGGTGTCTCGGCAGACCTCCTGCAGCTTGCGGGCAAAGTCGGCCCGGGCGCTGCGATTGAACATCAGCACCAGCATGCGTTCGGGGTCGTGGCCCTGCGCCAGCAGGTACCGGATGCGCCAGGCCAGGGTGGTGGTCTTGCCACTGCCGGCGACGGCGGTGATCACCGAATGTTCGTAGCCGGCGGTCACGATCGCCCGTTGCTCCTCGGTCAGGTGGTCGGGCAGGTTGACGGCGTCGGTGGGCTGGGATTGGTGTGCCATGGCGGCTATTGTACTGGGCAACGGGGAGGGCGAATAGCGCTCACCCACAATGGCGGGCCGGAGTCGCGAATCGCGGCAGGAGACAGGATTAAAGGTATGCAAAAAGCGGAATCGATCAACGTGTTGGGCGAGGCGCTTGAGCCTTGTGGCCGGGACCCGGTAACCGGTTTTTACCGGGACGGCTGCTGCAACGTCGGCCCGGACGATCTGGGCGTACACGCGGTGTGCGTGGTGGTTACAGACGACTTCCTGGCGTTTTCGGCATCGCGGGGCAACGACCTGAGCACCCCGGTGCCGGCTTTTGGCTTTCCCGGACTGAAAGCGGGCGATGCTTGGTGCCTGTGTGCCGCACGTTGGCAGGAAGCGTTCGAAGCCGGCTGCGCGCCCCGGGTGCGCCTGCGGGCCACGCACCAGGCCGCGCTGGAGATCTGCCGGCTGGCGGATCTCAAGGCCCATGCCGTGGACCTCAGCTGATGCCCGGTGGTGTCGTCGACCGCCAGACCCGGGCCGCCGACTGGCGCGCACTGGCTGAGCGCCTGGCCGACCGTGGCGAGCGTCGGCTGGTGCTGGTGGAAGGGACGCGGGCGGCCGCACTGCGGTGGCTGTCCGAGTTGTTGCCGGCGTTGCCCCCGGGCCCCGGCATCTGGACCGGCCCGGCACCGGATTGCCCGGCGCCCGCGCTGACCGCCATTGAGCCGGCACAGGCGCGCCAGTGGCTGGGCCGGGAACTGGCGTGGGTGGTCTGGGATGGCTGGCGGGGTAATCCGCCCGATGGCCTGGCGGCGATCGGGGGCACCCTCCGGGCCGGCGGCCTGCTGTTCTGGCTGATGCCGGCGCTGACGCAGTGGCGGCAGTTTGCCG
>JBPEXU010000305.1:0-2031 GCA_052031225.1 Marinobacter sp.
GCAACCGGTCTGGCACCAGCACCGGGTGAGCCACGCCATCTTCGGTGCCGGACAGGTGATCGGCGAGGACGAACGCGCCTTCGAGGTCCGGTTCGATACCGGCGACGTGATGAACTTCAGCAAAAAAAGCGCCCACCTGTATTTCACTGGCCTCACCTGACTGGCAACAATCCCGCACTTTGCCGGACACCACCTTGAACAAATGCTAATGTAACCAACCGTGTCGTTTCGTTGTTTTTTTATACACACCGGCTAAGATTCGCAGTACACACACGGCTTTAGCGATACCGATAACATTCTGAACAGGAGGTTCTGCATGACCATCATGCGCCCGGTCGCCCTGACGGCGATCGCCACAGCCCTGGCCACGCCCGTATTGGCGGATCGACAGGAAACCCTCTACATCACTCCCTTCGCCGGCTTCCAGCTGTTCGACGACAAGCGCGATCTGAGCGAAACCGGCACCACCGGGGTTGGCCTGGAGTATCGGTTCTCGCCCCACTGGGCTCTGGAGGCGGTGTACTCCAAAGCCGACGCCGACCGCAAGTATGTCGACGGCTCCTCCGAGTTCGACGAACTCCGGCTCGACGGCACCTACTATTTCTCCGGCCCGGACCAGGCCTGGAACCCGTACGTGTCTCTGGGGGCCGGCCATGCCGACTTCGGCAACGATCCGTCCGGGCCGGTGACCCCCGGCAGCAACCACGAGGAGACCCGGGTCAACGTCGGTACCGGCCTGCGCTACAACATCAGCGACGCGATGTCGCTGCGCGCCGACCTGCGGGAATTCCACGGTATCGATGAAAGCACCTTCGACACCCAGGTGTCGCTGGGCCTGAGTTTCGCCTTCACCCGCACGGTCGCAGCCGCCCGAACCGTGGTGGCGGACAGCGACGGCGACGGCGTCCCCGATGACCGGGATCAGTGCCCGGGCACCACCGCCGGCGCGGTGGTCGACAGCACCGGCTGTGAACCCGACGCCGACCTGGACGGCGTTGCCGACGCCCGGGACGCCTGTCCGGACACGCCCCGGGGTGTAGACGTCGACGCCCGCGGCTGCGAACTCGACAGCGACCGCGACGGCGTCGTCAACAGCCAGGATCTGTGCCCGAACACCCGGGCCGGGGCGGAAGTGGACGATACCGGTTGTGAAGGGGTGGTACAGACCATCGAAACCTTCGAGATCGAAGTCCAGTTCCCCAACAACAGCTCCATCATCGACAACCGCTTCGATGACGAAATCCGCCGGGTGGCCGAGTTCCTGCAAGAAAACCCGGGCACCTACGTCGAAATCGCCGGCCATTCCGACAGCCGGGGCGATGCCGACTACAACCAGTTCCTGTCCCAGCGCCGGGCCGAGGCCGTTGCCAGCCGGCTGACCGATGTTTTTGGCATCGATCCTGAGCGGGTTGAGGCTGTCGGTTATGGCGAGGAACAGCCCATTGCCTCCAACACCACCGCCGAAGGCCGGGCGGCCAATCGTCGGGTGGAAGCGCGCATCCAGATTCGGCGCTGAGCCAGCGTCGAGGTGGCCGAAGCGCCCCTGAGTGATTGCGTGAGCGCAGTCGCTCAGGGGCGTTTTTTTCGCCTTTAGTTCTCCGCCGGGCCGTCGTGCCCGCAATCCCGAACCGCATCCAGCAGCAGATTCCGGGGCGTCAGTGCCCGGTCGCAGAAGGTTCCGAGCCGCACCCGGTAGCCCTGCTCCTCCAGAAACACCGCGTAGTCGAGCACCAACCACAGCTCCAGCGGCCGGCGGAACAGGTGCCGGAGCAGTTCGTGCCGCCGGACCTGACGATGCCGCTGCCGCCCCACCTGCTCCCAATGCGGCCAGTCGACGCTGGCCGGCAACGCCAAGCCCTTTTTGTCCGCGGCCCAGCGGCAGAAGGCTTGGAAGTCCTGAGTCAGCAACCGCGACGGGTGGGACGGCACCGGCAGATACTCATCCCGATCCCGCAAGTGGCGCTGCAGGGCATCAAACCCCAGGCGCCACTGGCTGATCCGCGCGGTCTGGGCCCAGACCCGGGCCGGGGC
>JBPEXU010000306.1:0-2613 GCA_052031225.1 Marinobacter sp.
CCGATGCTGGTTCGTAGTAGTTCTCGATATAGTCCATCACCATGCGCTGGGCGTTGAAGCGCGGGGTGATGGTTTTCATGGACGCTTTGGAGCGCTGCACCCAACCCTTGGAGTAGCCCTGGGAGGCCCGATTGTAATACAGCGGAATGACTTCAAACTCCAGCAGATCCAGCAGATCCCGGGCTTCTTCTTCGTTACGGAATTCCGGGTCCAGATGGGTGTCCCGTGGGGTGATGGCCCAGCCGTTGGTGCCGTCATAGCCTTCACCCCACCAGCCATCCAGCACACTGAGGTTGAGCGCGCCGTTGAGCGCGGCTTTCTCGCCCGAGGTGCCGCTGGCTTCCTTGGGGTACTCCGGGTTGTTGAGCCACACATCGACACCACTGAGCAGGTAGCGGGCCATGGCCTGATCGTAGTCCTCGAGCAACAGAATGTGGCCCATCAGATTGGGCCGCATCGATAAATCGTGAATCACTTTGATCAGATGCTGGCCCGGGTTGTCCCTGGGGTGGGCCTTGCCGGCGAAAATCAGGATGGCCGGGCGCTCGGGATCGGTCAGCAGGCGCTCCAGCCGTTCCAGATCGGAGAAGATCAGTGTCGCTCGTTTGTAGGTGGCAAAGCGACGGGCAAACCCGATCACCAGCATGTCCTTGTCGGGCGAAATCAGTTTCCGGGTCATCCGCTCGGTAATGGTGTGGCCGGTGCCGTTGCGCGCATGTTGGCGCTGCAACTGCTCGACCACGAACTCGCCCATTCGTTGTTTCAGGGCCTTGTGCACGCTCCAGTAGTGATAATCCGGAATCTGGTCGACAAAATCCCAGAACTCCGGATTACGCAAATTGCTTTTCCAGGTCGGCGCCTGAATATCGAACAGACTGGACCACTCGGGTGCGAGGAAGGTGGGGACATGCACCCCGTTGGTGATGTAACCGATTGGGTTCTCAGCAGCCGGTATCTGGGGCCAGATGTCGCCTTCCATCGCTGAGGCAACGCCGCCGTGAATCCTGCTGACGCCGTTGTGAAAACGGGAGCCGCGCAGCCCCAGGCTGGTCATATTGAAGCTGTCGCCGCCGTTTTTGGCGCCCAGCGCGAACACCTGGTCAAAGTTCAGCCCCGATTCGTGCAGGTAATCCCCGAGCGCATGGCTCAGCAGGTCCCGGTGGAAGATGTCGTGGCCGGCGGGCACCGGGGTGTGGGTGGTGAACAGCGTTGCCGCTGCGACCGCTTCCAGCGCCGCGTCGAACGGCAAGCCGTGGTCCTGCATCAGCAGGCGGCAGCGCTCAAGGATCTGAAACGCGGCGTGACCTTCGTTGATGTGCCAGGCAGTGGGCTTGAGCCCCAAGGCCTGCAGTACCCGGGTACCGCCGATACCCAGCAGCATTTCCTGGCTGATGCGGGTGGTTTCATCACCGCCGTAGAGCTGCAGGGTCAGTTCCCGGTCCTGATCGTTGTTACCGTCGCAGTGGCTGTCGAGTAGGTATAGTCGGTTATGGCCGACTTGGGCCTGCCACACCTTCGCATGGACCAGGCGCCCCGGGAAGGGCACCGACACGATCAGCGGTTTGCCGTCCACTTCCACCGGGGTAATCGGCAGCTCATCGCTGGCATGGGCATGGTAGCGGGCCACTTGCTGGCCCTGGGCGTCGATCGTCTGGATAAAGTAACCGTGTTGGTACAGCAAACCAACCGCAACGAACGGCAACCCGAGGTCGCTGGCCGCTTTGCAGTGGTCGCCGGCCAGGATGCCCAGACCGCCGGAATAGATCGGGAAGCTCTCGTGAAACCCAAATTCGGCGCAGAAATAAGCCACCAGATGATGGGCCGGGTCCAGCAGTTCGGTCACTTCCGAGCCCGGTTCCGACTCAAGATAGGTGTCGTAACTACTCAGTACCCGTCGGTATTCGGCGAGAAAGGCCCGATCCCCCGCCGCCTTATCCAGGCGTTTCTGAGCGACCCGGCGCAGGAACAGTTTCGGGTTGTGCTCGACTTTGCGCCACAGTTCGGGGTCGATCCGGGCATACAGACTGCGCACGCCGTTGTCCCAGCTGTAGAACAGGTTGTTGGCCAGCTCGTCCAGCCGCTCCAGGTTGTCCGGGATGCGTGGCCGGGCTTCGAGCCGGTATTCCGTTGCCTTGGTCATGATACTTGCCTCTTGCCGTCATCGCCGGCGATTCGCTGATACAGATCGGCATAGTCCTGGGCCCTGTTGGTCCAGGAGTAATCACCGCACATGCCGTTCAGTTGCAAACGGCGCCACGCTTGTCGGTCATCCCGGTATTTCAGAGCCCGCTCGATGGCGTAGATCAACGCACTGGCTTCCGGGGTCTCAAACCGGAAACCGTTGGCCAGATCCGCCTCGCTGGATTCCGGGTCAAATACGGTGTCTTTCAGCCCCCCAACCGCATGCACCACCGGCAGCGTGCCATAGCGAAGGCTGTACATCTGATTCAGGCCACAGGGCTCGAACCGGGACGGCATCAGAAACAGATCCGCACCGGCCGTGATCCGGTGAGCCAGCGGCTCGTCATAGCCGAGGGTCAGGGATATTTGCCCGGGGTGGCTCTGGGCCAGCTCCTTGAGCGACTGTTCGTACCGTGCTTCGCCGCTGCCAAG
>JBPEXU010000307.1:0-4906 GCA_052031225.1 Marinobacter sp.
CCAACCAGTCCATCTCGTTCACGCTGGATGCGGCAACGGGGGCAGACTCTCTGTCCGCAGCAGTGGCTGCGATCAACGATCAGTCTTCCAAGACCGGCGTAACTGCAGAAGTAGCGGAAGACGGCAACTCCATCATCTTGTCAAACGAAACCGGTAATGACATTTACGTCGGCGATACGACTGTGGCCAACGCCGGTAACGTCAGTGTTGTTAAGCAGGCTCGTGACGCCGATGGTGATCTGGTCGCGGTAGCGGGTACTGTCACCCTGACAGCTGACACGACTGCCGATGACTCCATCACCAGTGGTTACATCCAGTTGGATTCCGCCAAGTCGTTCTCGACCGACGTAACCACGTCCAACGCATTCTCGGACGAGGCGTCTAGCCTGAACAAGGTGTCTGACCTGGATATCACTTCGTTCGAGAAGGCAACTCAGGCACTGCAGACTATCGACTCCGCACTGAGCGCGGTCAACTCCCAGCGTGCGAAGTTCGGTGCTTTGCAGAGCCGGTTCGAGACCACCATTTCCAATCTGGAGTCCACCTCCACTAACCTGAGCGCGGCGAACAGCCGGATTCTGGATGCCGACTTTGCCGCGGAAACGGCGAAGCTGTCCAAGGCGCAGGTCCTGCAGCAGGCTGGTATCTCGGTTCTGGCGCAGGCGAATGCCCGTCCTCAGCAGGTTCTGTCCCTCCTGCAGTAAAATTGGGATAGTCACGGCGGCCGGAGCGGGAGCGCTCCGGCCCTTCGCCGTGTAACGTAGCGAGGTGAGCTATGAATGACGTTAACCTGAACAGCCCGGATCTTCGCCTGGCGCGTGCCGGCGAGCAGTTGCCGGCTAGGGCAATTTCGTCATCAACGGGCGAAGGCAAAGGCTCTGCCGTCGCAGCCGTCTCACCGGGACCGGACTCCCCCTCTGAGACCAAGGCAATTGCCGAAACCGGTGTGGTGCCGGCAGGCGAGACTGGCGGGCGGACTGAGGCAGCTCGGGAAGAGCTGGGTGACGCGGTCACCCGGTTGAACGAGTATGTCCAGAACGTGCAGAGGGATCTCCAGTTTGAAGTCGATAACGAGCTGGGTCAGACCATTGTGCGCGTTGTGGATCAGCAGACTCAGGAGGTCATTCGGCAAATCCCGGACGAGGTGGCTTTGAGGTTGGCAGAAAAATTGCAGCAGGATGAGCCATTGACGCTGTTTCGAATCGAAGTGTGAAGATCTGACATCCCATTCACGTGTTTCGACAGCGCGTAAACCGCACCGTCAGCTCAGAAAAGGGCTGGCGGTGTTGCTCGTTTCGGGCACTGACTTTCTGTTACAAAAAATCAGGGGGCGGGGGCAAAGTTTTGCCGCTTTGTGCCGATAACCTTGATAATTGAATGAACGCCCTCCAGAGGAGGCACATGTCATGGCTGGCATCTCATCCTTAGGTATCGGGTCTGGAGTCCTCAACTCGGACCTCGTCGACCAGCTGGTCGCCGCAGAACGCAAGCCGGCAGACGACCGATTGTCGTTCCGCACCCAGCGTGCGGAAGCCTTGTTGTCCGCCTACGGACAGTTGCGCAGCGCGGTCACCGAACTGCGTCTACCGATGCGCCAGTTAAGTTCTCCCGACAATCTCACTGCCTATTCCGCCTCCTCCACAAACGATGATGTGGTGGTGTCGCTGGATCAAAGCAAGGCCAGCCGGGGAACCTACTCGGTTCAGGTCGATAGTCTGGCCCAGGCCCAGTCTCTGGCCTCTGGCACGTTTGCGGACAAGGATTCGACGACCATTGGCACAGGCACGCTGACGCTCAATGTCGGCGGTGTGAGTAAGGCCCTGACCATTGATGGCTCCAACAACACCCTGCAGGGGCTGGCTAATACCATCAACGACGCAGGGGTGGGCGTGACTGCCGGTGTCATCGATACCGGCGCCGGATTTCGCCTGGTGCTGTCGGCCGAGAATACCGGCACCGCCAACGCCATCAGCGTCACGGTTTCGGATGATGACGGCAATAACACCGACGCCAACGGGCTGTCCCAGTTTGTCTTTGACGGCACCACGAACAATCTGACCGAAACCGTTGCCGCGAAAGACGCCGTGGTCCAGATCAACGGCATCCAGATTACTCGCTCCAGCAACAATATCGAAAATGTGATCGATGGCCTGAGTTTCGAGCTGAAGGCCGAGGGGGTGTCTTCAACCATCAAGGTTGAGCGCGATTTCGGCGCTGTCGCAGATCGAATCCAGGAATTCGTAGACAAATTCAATGCCCTGCAAACCACCATCAAGGGGCTGTCTGGCTTCAATGCGGAAACCGGGCAGGGCGGTCTCCTGACCGGCGATAGCACCATCCGAGGCATTCAAAACCAGCTCAGGCAGGTGCTGACTCGTGTGGTACCCGGGCTTGAAAACGCCTCGGTTCGGAGTTTGGCGGATGTCGGGATTACAACCAATTTCGAAAGCGGGCAGCTGGAACTGGATCGCAGCAAGCTTGAAACCCAGCTGAAAAACAACGCGGATGACGTTACTGCGTTGTTTGCGGAGCAGGGCAGGGCGAGCGATGCCCAGGTTGAATTTCTGGGCAGTGGCAGCAACACCACGCCTGGAACCTATGCGATCAACGTAACTCAGGTCGCCACTCGCGGCACGGTGTCCGGCGATACCGCGCTTGCCGACAACGTGACCATTACAAATGCCAACGACGAGCTGACGCTGCTGGTGGACGGCGAGACCAGTGTCGCCATTCAGCTGGACGCCGGCACCTACGCCACGGCTCAGGATCTGGTCGACCAGATACAGTCGAAACTCAACGAAAGCTCTGCATTGGCGTCCGCCGGTCGCTCGGTGCAAGTGTCTCTCAATGGTTCAGGGCAGTTGACCTTCACTTCGGACACCTACGGCAGCGTTTCTCAGGTGTCGGTGGCCTCCGTGGAAGATGCGGCGAGTTTCGGTCTGGCCAGCACCACCGCGACCGCTGGTGTGGATGTTGCCGGCACCATCGATGGCCGGGCGGCCACGGGAACCGGCCAGGTACTCCGACTGAACGGCAGCGGTGACGGTGCTACTGGGTTGTCGGTCCGGATCACCGGCGATCAGACCGGAGATCGTGGCACCTTGACCTTTATTGAGGGTATTGCCGAGCAGGCGGTCAACTTGATCACCAACATCGTCGGCGCCGATGGCGCGATCGAGGCTCGGACCGACGGCCTCACTCGCGAACTGGATCGTATTCAGGAAGAGCAGATTCGCTTGGATGAGCGTATCGAGGCGTACCGGGCACGGCTGGTATCCCAGTTCAGCGCGGCCGATTCGTTGATTGCCCAGCTGAACAACACCCGCGATTACGTGTCTCAGCAACTGGCGGCCCTGGCTCCGCAGAACAATCGGAACAACAACTGATCTCCGGATCAGTGAGCAACCAAGAGGTTTGATATGAACGGTTTGCAGGCATACCAAAGGGTCAACACCCAAACCAGCATCACCGATGCGGACCCGCACAAGTTGATCCAGCTGCTCTACGATGGCGCGCTTGAGCGGATCAACATGGCCAAGGCCCGCATGCAGGCGAAAGACTACGCCGGCAAAGGCAAGCTGATCACCAAGGCCATTGAGATCATTGGTGGGCTGCGTAGCTTCCTGGATTTCGAGAAGGGTGGCGAGCTGGCGGCGCGTTTGGAAGGGCTGTACGACTACATGGAGCGCACCCTGTTCGAAGCCAACGCAAAAAACGACGTTGCCAAGCTGGACGAAGTCGCCGAGCTGCTGCGTTCCATCAAAGAAGGCTGGGACGGAATCCGGGACGAAGTGGTTTCCCAGCAGCAAGCCGCAGGCTGAACCCGTTTCCGCGATGACCTGCCCCGCTCTGGGGCAGGGCCTTTCTACGTTCCTCTGGCCATTGGCCCAATAGCCAATCCCCCCGTACTGCCGTACAATAAGCGCCCTAATTTTCAACACATCCATTCTGTTCTGTCTGGAGCAAGGGCATGTCTGATATCAAGAAGGTGGTTCTGGCCTATTCCGGTGGCCTGGATACTTCCGTGATCGTGCGGTGGTTGCAGGATACCTACAACTGTGAGGTGGTGACTTTCACCGCCGACATCGGCCAGGGCGAGGAAGTGGAGCCGGCGCGGGAGAAAGCCAAGGCGCTGGGCGTTAAGGAAATCTACATCGAGGACCTGCGCGAGGAGTTTGTGCGTGACTATGTGTTCCCGATGTTCCGCGCCAACACCATCTACGAAGGCGAGTACCTGCTGGGTACGTCCATTGCCCGCCCGCTGATCGCCAAGCGGCTGGTTGAGATCGCCAACGAAACCGGAGCCGATGCCATCTCCCACGGCGCCACCGGCAAAGGCAACGATCAGGTCCGTTTCGAGCTGGGTGCCTACGCGCTCAAGCCGGGCGTGAAAGTGATTGCGCCCTGGCGTGAATGGGACCTGAACTCCCGGGAAAAGCTGCTGGCTTACTGTGACGAACGCAACATTCCGGTGGAGAAGAAGAAGGGCAAGAGCCCTTACTCCATGGACGCCAACCTGCTCCACATTTCCTACGAGGGCATGAACCTTGAGGACCCCTGGACAGAAGCCGAAGAAGATATGTGGCGCTGGAGCGTGTCGCCGGAAAACGCCCCGGACAAGCCGACCTACATTGAACTGACCTACCGCAAAGGCGACATCGTGGCCGTTGACGGTCAGGACATGAAGCCGCACGAAGTGCTGGAGCACCTGAACAAAGTGGCCGGTGCCAACGGCATCGGCCGGATCGACATCGTCGAGAACCGCTATGTGGGCATGAAGTCCCGGGGCTGCTACGAGACACCGGGCGGTACCGTCATGCTGCGGGCGCACCGTGCCATTGAGTCCATCACCCTGGACCGGGAAGTGGCGCATCTCAAGGACAGCATCATGCCGCGCTACGCCGAG
>JBPEXU010000308.1:0-12486 GCA_052031225.1 Marinobacter sp.
ACGTCCGGCCAGGCGGCGGCGTTGTCGCCGGCAATCCGGCCCTCGTCGGCGGCTTCGTGCAACAGCGGTTTGTGGTTGTTGGCATCGCCGGCGATGAAGATGTGGCTGTCACCGCAACGCAGGGTGTGGGGGTCAAATACCGGGCTGCCCCGGTCGTCCAGTTCGATGTCGGCGTTCTGGATATCCAGGGCATCGACATTGGGGCGCCGGCCGGTGGCGGCCAGCACATAGTCAAATGTCTCCGAACGCTCCTGCCCGCCCCGATCGCGGAACACGATCTCGACACCGGCGTCTGTGCGCCGGAGGCTGCTCACCTCGGCGTCCGGATCCAGCGGGAACTCGTCGTTGAACGTCGCCAGTGCGCACGACCGAATGGCATCGTCGCGAATCGGGCCGACGGCACCGCCAACACCAAACAGGCGCACCCGAACGCCCAGCCGGCTCAGCGCCTGCCCCAGTTCAAGGCCGATGACGCCGGGGCCGAACACCGCCACCGAGGCCGGTAAATCCTGCCAGTCAAACACGTCGTCGTTGACCACCAGGCGATCCTTGGCCTCTTTCAGGAAGCCGGGGATGTTTGGGCGGGACCCGGTGGCGATGATGATCCGGTCGGCGATCACCTCAACGTCGTCACCGACTACCAGCCGGTGCGGGTCAACAAAGCGGGCATGCCCGAGCAACCGATGCGCCTCGGGAAAACGCTCCACGGTATCGACCACCGAGTCGGCGAACCGGTCCCGCTCCCGGCGTACCCGGCCCATGACCGCCCGGCCATCAATCCGGGGCTCGCCCGCGTGCACGCCGAACACGTCACCGCGGCTCAAGGCGTGAGCGTAATCCGCCGCTGCGATCAGCAGTTTGCTGGGCATACAGCCGACCCGGGCACAGGTGGTGCCGTAGCGGTCGCCTTCGATCAGCACCACCCGATCCGTGACTTTGCGAACGCGCTGGTAGGCCACCATACCGGCCGTACCGGCACCGATGATCGCGACATCGACTTCACGCTTTTCCATGCTCCACCTCCTCGATGATTTGGGTTGGCAACGGAGCGCCATTGGCACTGGCCGTTATCGCCAAACGGTCTTTCAGTATAGGTGCCGCGAGACCGGCTGACGATGAGACACCGGGGCGAAAATGGCCTAACCTAGCGCTTGCTGTTGCACCCACGGATTGGAGGAGAGAACGGAATGGCCGACTACTGGCCCGAATTTCTGACCATCGCCGTTGCCCATCTGCTGGCCGTCGCCAGCCCCGGGCCGGACTTCGCGATCATGCTCCGCCAGGCGCTGTGCCAGAGTCGGCGCAATGCCCTGCTGTGCGCGGCGGGGATCGGCGTCGGCATTCTGGTGCATGTGACCTATTCGTTGCTGGGCATCGGCCTGCTGATTCAGCAATCGGTCCTGCTGTTCAGCGTCCTGAAAGTGGTCGGCGCGCTCTATCTGAGCTGGATCGCCATTCAATGCCTCCGGGCCCGCGCCGGTGGCATTCATGTGGAAACCGGTCATGCCCCGCGTCAGTCGGCCTGGGCCGCCTTCCGCCTGGGGTTTCTTACCAACGCGCTGAACCCGAAAGCGACCCTGTTCTTTGTCGCCCTGTTTTCGGTGGTCATCAGCCCCGGCACCCCACTGTCGGTTCAGGCCGGCTATGGCGTGTACATGGCAATGGCGACCGGCGTCTGGTTCAGCCTGGTGGCGGTGTTCTTCACCCTGCCCCGCATCCGCCTCGCCTTCAACCGCTTCGGCCACTGGGTAGACCGCCTGATGGGCGGGGTGCTGCTGGTGCTGGCCGGTCAGCTGCTGCTGTCTACAGTGAGCGAATCAGCGCCTCCGTCTGCGCCCAGCCCAGACACGGGTCGGTGATCGAACAGCCATAACGCAGATCCGGGCCGTCGTCCTGGCGCCCCGGCGCCAGGAAGCTCTCGAGCATCAGCGCCCGAATGTGGGTGTTCCCGGCGCGCCGCTGGGCCATCACCTCCCGGGCGATGTCCACCTGACGTTCGGCCTGCTTGCGGGCGTTGTCGTGACTGCAGTCCACCATGATCGCGGTCGACAACCCGGCCTGGGTCAGCGCCCGGACCGCGTCGGCAATGCTGTCGGCATCGTAGTTGGTGATGCCGCGGCCACCGCGAAGCACCAGATGGGTATCGGGGTTGCCGTGCGTGGTAATCATCACCGGCGTGCCATCCGCCGACACGCCCATGTGATGGTGCGGATGCGACGCCGATTTCATGGCATTGATCGCGACGGTGACAGTGCCATCGGTGCCGTTCTTGAACCCCACCGGCATCGGCAGGCCACTGACCAGCTCCCGATGGACCTGCGACTCCGTGGTCCGGGCACCGATGGCAGTCCAGCTCACCAGATCCCCGAGGTAATCCATCGCGAACGGGCTCAGAGCCTCGGTCGCCAGCGGCAGCCCGAGCGACGCCAGCTCCAGCAGCAGGGCGCGTGACCGGCGCAGACCTTCCGCCAGGTTACCCCGGCCATCCCGGTTGGGGTCATACAGCAGGCCTTTCCAACCCACCGTGGTTCGGGGTTTCTCCAGGTACGCCCGCATCACGATCAGGAACCGGTCACTGACCTCGTCAGCCAGGGGCTTCAGCCGGCGTGCGTAGTCCAGCGCCGCGGCTTCGTCGTGAATGGAGCAGGGCCCCATCACCACCAGCACCCGCGGGTCCCGGCCATGCAGGATGTCGCGAATGCTCTGGCGCTGCGCCGCCACCTGTGCCGCCAGCGCCGGCGTCAACGGAAACAACCGCTTCAACTGTTCCGGGGTGGGCAGTGCATCCTCCCGCCGGGGACGGTGTGGGGCGGGCGAGAGCGCCTGGTTCAGTGTGTCTGCGTTCAGAGGCATGTTCATAACCGTGTTTCCGTTTCCCTGTGTCCGAATCAAAAAAGCCCCGGCTGGTAGGCTACCAGTCGGGGCTTTTTTGGAGTCCGGTGGCAGCCTGGGTTACCGCCGGGCTGCCTTCCTCGTTGTTCGTTGGATCTCTGTCCTACGGGCGGCCCGGGCTCTGGCTAAAGTAAAAGCCATAACCAAACCACCAAAAAAACACAGCAGCGACCGCCGCCATCGGTTTCTCACCGAAAGCTTGCAAAACGTTCAATTGACAGGTCGCGTGTGTGGTCTTCATGCTGGTCAATATATACCCCCGGTTTCCGGCTTGGCAACCCGGGATCGTTTGTTCGCCCAAAAAAATGCGCCATGGGGAACCGATGCGCCATCGATTTATGACTTCCGTCACACCCAACGCCGTACTGCTGGCCTTACTCTGGTTGCTGGCGGGTGTTGCCCATGCCGAACGCGACACCCGTGTCTACCCGCTCAGTGAACGGCCGGCGGAGGACATCGCCAGCCAGATTCGCGCCCTGTACCCCGATGACCCGATTACGGTGACCGCCCGGGGCCAGCAGTTGATCGTTCGGGGCGAACCGCGCCTGCTGGACGAAATAGGCACCCTGATCGACACCATGGACGTGGCCCTGGCCCAGCTCAGGATCAGCGTGCGCACCCGGGAGCACATCGGTGGCAAACGCTCGGGCGCCGGGCTGTCGGTCGACGATCAGCGGGCAGGCGTCAGCGTGGAACGGAAAGTCACCCGCACCGGCGGCGACCAGGTTCGGACGCTGGTGGTGCAGGACGGCCAAACCGCGCACATCACCTCCGGTCAGATTCGCACGCTGCCGTTTGCGCTGCGGGGTGGACGGCATCCGGCGGCAATCCTGGAACAGGTCGAAACCCGCAGCGGCGTTCTGGTGACGCCCCGAGTACTCTCGGACCGGGCCATAGAACTGAACATCGTCTCGTTCGATGCCGAGCCCCCGGAGCTGGACGGCTACGAAACCGAAGCCCTGATGACGCTCCGTCGGGTCGAACCCGGGCAGTGGATTTCCCTGGGCGGCGTAGCCACCGAACACAGCGGGCGGGAACGGGGTCTGGTTTACGAAGTGAACAGCAGCGCCTCAAGGCAGCGCACGGTGGAGGTGCGGATCGACCTCCTGCCCTGACTCAGCCGCGCCGGTGCCGGAGCAGCACCTCCTTGGCTTCGTTGATCTTGGCCGCCAGATAGTCGTTGCCGCCGCGATCGGGGTGCAACTTTTGCATCAGCCGGCGATGCGCGGCAATCACCTCGTCATCAGAACAGCCTGGCGTCAGACCCAGAATGTCGCAGGCTTCGCGCTCGGACATCGCCTGGCCAGTGCCGGAGTTTCGTGACTGCTGCGATTGGGCCTGGTCCTCGCGCCCCGCCGCCTGCGGGCCGCCGCCCAGCAACTTGCTCAGCAGTGGCATGGCCCTGAGCAGCGCCGGCAGGCGACGCAGGAGGGGAATCAGCGCCGCCACCGCCGCGGTGATGACATGCACCCGGCCGGTCAGCACCAGAAACAACAACAGCGCTCCGCCAACCACCAGCGCGGTTTTCCAAACCGTGTCCTTTTTCTTATCCGGCGTCAGCGCACCCCAGCGCTTGAGCAGCACAAACGCGGCCGCGGCCAGCGCCAGGCCAATGATCCATTGCATGCACTCATCCCCTGTTGGAAGGCCGTCGTCATTGTGTCACTCCTGCGCCCGACAATACCAGTGTCCCGCCCGCCCCAGGCGCCACCGCACGAATCCGGCGTAGGGGGAAGTACGGACAATGGAGTGACACGAAACCGGTATTTTTATAGGATGCTACGTTTCGCGAAAGGCGAATAATTCCCGAATACATTTGAACCAATCGTTCAGTGCCGGACCGTCCAGGAAGTCTGTCGTCTTCCCTTTTTCTGTACCGGCGCTGTCTCCCGACACAACGGACATGGATTCCAGGAATCAAACTATGCGTACCGCTTCCCGCTTCGTCATTGTCATTCTCTTTCTGGGCATCGTCCTGGGCGGCATTTTTGGCTACAAGTTTTACCAGTTCGGACAAATGAAGGAGCAGATGTCCCAACCGCAACCGCCCGCGCAGATCTCCGCCGTCAAGGCGCAAACCGAGCGCTGGACGCCGTCCATCAAGGCGGTCGGCAGCATTGAGGCCATCAACGGCGTTCAGGTGGCGAACGAGGTGCCGGGCGTGATTCAGAGCATCAACTTCGAGTCCGGCGACACCGTCAGCAAAGGGGATGTGCTTGTCCGGCTGGATGCCGCCATTGACGAAGCCGCGCTCCGAACCCGCCGGGCCGAAGCCCAGCTCGCCGAGCAGGAGTTCAAACGGGTATCCGACCTGCTGCCCAAGCGGGCCGTGTCCCAGTCCCAGTACGACGAAGCCAAGGCCAACTTCGACGCCGCCCGGGCACGGGTCAACGAAGCCGAGGCGCAGCTGAGCAAGAAGATCATCCGGGCGCCGTTTGACGGCAGACTGGGTATCCGCATGGTGGATCAGGGCGAGTACCTTGCCACCGGCACACCGATCGTTGAGGTCAACATGCTGGACCCGATCTACGTGGACTTCACCTTGTCTGAAACCAATCTGACCGATGTGGCCACGGGTTATCCGGTGGTCGCCAACGTGGCGGCGTTCCCGGATCGGCCGTTCGAGGGCCGGGTCAGCGCCATCAACACCTCCATCAACCCGGAAACCCGGACCGTCCGGGTGCGTGCCACCATCGCCAATCCGGATGGCTTGCTGCGCCCGGGCATGTTTGCCACCGTCCGCACCCTGCAGCCGGAAGATGTCGAGGTGGTGACCCTGCCGCGGACGGCGATTTCCTACAACACTTACGGCAACTATGTGTTCGTGGTCGAGGAAAACGATGCCGGCGATCTGGTGGTTAATCGTCGCACCGTGACCACCGGACAGAGCCGCGACGGCCGGATCGAGATCGTATCCGGGCTGGCAGCCGGTGAGACCGTGGTTGAGAAAGCACTGCTGCGTCTGCGCGCCGGTCAGCGGGTCGCGATCCAGAGCGGCGACGAAGCAACCCGGGAGGGCTCTGAGTAATGCGATTCACCGACGTATTCGTCCACCGGCCCGTGCTGGCGACGGTGGTGAGCCTGCTGATTCTGCTGATCGGCACCCGGTCGGCCATGGAGATGGAAATCCGGGAGTATCCGGAACTGGAGAGCACCACGGTGACCGTCACCACGGCTTACCCTGGCGCCAGTTCCGACCTGATCAAGGGCTTTATCACCACGCCGCTGCAACAGGCCATTGCCGAAGCCAGCGGTATCGACTACCTGACCTCCACCAGCTCGCAGGGTGTCTCCACCATCCAGGCACGGATGGAGCTGAACTACGACGCCAACGCGGCGCTGGCCGAAATCCAGGCCAAGGTGGCGAGCCAGCGCAACGTTCTGCCGGCGGAAGCGGAAGACCCGGTCATCACCTCGACCACCGGCGATTCCACGGCGCTGATGTACATTGCCTTCTACAGCGACGATCTGGCGGTACCCCAGATCACCGACTACCTGAGCCGGGTGGTGCAACCGAAACTGCAGGCCCTGCCCGGGGTCGGCAAGGCCGAACTGTTGGGCCGGACCTTCGCTCTGCGCATCTGGCTCGACCCGGAACGGCTGGCGGCGGTCGACATGACACCGCCGGAGGTGGTCGCCAAGTTGCGCGCGAACAACTATCAGGCCGCCGTCGGTAACACCAAGGGCCGCTACGTTGAAATTGCCATGACCAGCGACACCGATGTTGCCGACCCGGACCAGTTCCGCAATCTGGTGGTGAAAACCAAGAACGGCACCCAGATCCGGCTGCAGGACATCGCCCGGGTGGAGCTGGGCTCCGAAACCTACGACGAACTGGCACTGTACAAGGGCAAACCGGCGACCTATGTGGCCATTGAGCTGGCCCCCGGCGCCAACCCACTGACCGTGGCCGGCCTGGTAAAAGCCGAGCTGCCGGACATCGAAAGTCAGCTGCCATCGGGCCTCAACGTCCGCCTGGCCTACGATGCCTCCGATTTCATCGAGGACTCCATCAACGAGGTCATCAAGACCCTGTTGGAGGCGCTGATCATCGTTCTGGTGGTGGTGTTCCTGTGTCTGGGGTCGATCCGCGCGTCCATCGTACCGTCCGTGGCGGTGCCGCTGTCGCTGGTCGGCGGTGCGTTCATCATGCTGATGTTCGGTTTCTCGCTGAACCTGCTGACCCTACTGTCGATGGTCCTGGCAATCGGCCTGGTGGTGGACGACGCCATCATCATGGTGGAAAACGTGCATCGGCACATCGAACAGGGTGAGTCCCGGTTCGAGGCCGCCATCAATGGCGCACGGGAGATGGCGGTGCCGATCATCGCCATGACCACCACTCTGGTGGCGGTGTATGCGCCCATTGGTTTCATGGGCGGGCTGGTCGGCTCCCTGTTCACCGAGTTCGCCTTCACCCTGGCCGGCACCGTGCTGATTTCCGGGGTGGTCGCACTGACGCTCTCGCCAATGCTGTCCGGCAAAGTACTCAAACCCCATGGCAACCCGGGCCGCTTCGAGGTGCTGGTGGAAAAATCCTTCGGTGGCCTGGCCAACGGCTACAAGCGGGCCTTGAGTTCGCTGCTGCAGACCAAATCCGTGGTGATCTTCTTTGCCGTCGTGGTCCTGGGCTCGATTTACTTCATGGTGATGATGAGCCAGAACGAGCTGGCGCCGACCGAAGACCAGGGCATCCTGTTCTATCAGGGGCTCGGGCCACAAACCGCCACCCTGGACTACCTGCGTGAGCACGGCGACGAAGTCCAGGCCCGGATGTCGACCGTGCCGGGTTATCACGAGGACTTCATGATCATCGGCATCACCGGCCCCAACGCGGTGTTCGGCGGATTCAAAATGAAACCCTGGAGCGAACGGGAGATTTCCCAGTTTGAGGCCCAGCCGCTGCTCAATGCCGAACTGCAACAGGTCACCGGCTTGCAAACCGCTGTCTTCCCGCGGCCGTCGCTGCCGGGGTCCGGCGGCGGCTTCCCGTTCGAATTCGTGATCACCACCGGCAACAGCTACGAGCAGCTGGACCAGGTCGCCGACGAGCTGCTGGGCAAGGCCATGGCCAGCGGCAACTTCATGTTCCTGCAGAAGTCGATCAACTTCGACCGGCCGGTGACCCGCATCCGGGTCGACCGGGATCGGGTCGCCGATCTCGGCCTGTCGATGCAGGACGTGGGGCAGGCGTTGTCGAGCATGCTCGGCGGTGGCTACATCAACCGCTTCAGCATGGCAGGCCGCTCCTATCAGGTGATCCCGCAGGTCGATCAGCCGTTCCGGCTGGATCAGGACGCGCTCAACGACTACTACATCCGCAGCGATGCCGGCACCCTGGTGCCGCTGGCCAGCGTGATCCGTTTCGAGCAGGACGTCGAACCGTCGGCGCGAACCCAGTTCAACCAGCTCAACTCGCTGACCCTGCAGGGTGTGGTGATGCCGGGCGTGGCAGCGGGCACCGCCATGACGTTCATGGAGCAGACCGCCGCCGAGGTCTTCCCCCAGGGCTTCAGCTACGACTACACCGGGCAGAGCCGGCAGCTGGCCAATCAGGGCAGCGCCCTGATGGTGACCTTCGTGCTGTCGCTGCTGGTCATTTATCTGGTGCTGGCGGCCCAGTTCGAAAGCTGGCGCGATCCGTTCATTATCCTGGTGTCGGTGCCGATGTCCGTCGCCGGTGCCATGGCCTTCATCGTGCTGGGCTTCGCGTCCATGAACATTTACACCCAGGTGGGGCTGATCACGCTGATCGGGGTGGTGTCCAAGAACGGCATCCTGATTGTCGAGTTCGCCAACCAACTGCAAAAGGAGCGCGGGCTGAACAAGTTTGATGCTGTGGTTGAAGCCGCCGCCATCCGGCTGCGGCCGATCATCATGACATCGCTGGCACTGATTTTCGCCATGGTGCCGCTGCTGATCGCCATCGGCCCGGGCGCCGAAAGCCGGTTTGCCATTGGCCTGACCATCAGCGCCGGTCTGGGCATCGGCACGCTGTTTACAGTGTTCGTGTTGCCGGCGTTCTACATCCTGCTGGCCCGGGACCATCAGGCCACGCGGCCGGAGCAGCAAACCTCGCCCGCACCTGCAGGCCACTGACCCGAAAACAAGCCCGGCGGACTTTCAGGTGCGCCGGGCTTTTTCTTTCGATCAGGGCGTTCAGGACACCGCCAGAGCGCGGTCGGCGTCGACGGCATTGGACGACAGCAAAGTCCGCCGCCACTGGATGGTTTCGCGCGGCAGCTCACCGAAATGCTGACGATAAAGCGCGGCAAACCGGCCCAGATGACTGAACCCCTCATCCGCCGCGTAGCGGGAAATGTGCGGCTCCTCGCAGTGGCAGTCCACCAACCGACGCCGGACCCGGATCAGTCGGCAGCGCTGATACCAGCGATACGGCGTCAGGCCGGTTTGCCGTTTCATCAGGTAATACAGGTTCCGCTCACTCACCCCGGAATGCCGGGCCAGCTCGATCAGATCGAACGCCCAGTCCGGCTCCTGTTCGATCTTCTCGATGGTCCGCTGCAATCGCCGGTCCAGTGCTGGCGGTTGTTCGCACCGCGACCCGGCCACCCCGTCGACCAACGAAGACAACAACCGGCTGGCGCCCGCGATCGCCTTGGCGTGGCTACTGATGAAACGGGTCTGGAACAGGAAGCGCTCCAGCAGGCAGGCCACCCGATCTTCCGGCTGGATCGGGAGCTGTTTGGCGCCCGTCGGCCACAGCAGAACCAGGCGGGTCGCCGGCGCGACCGAGACCGACCAGGTGTCCCCGGTCAGCCGACAGCCAGTGCGCTCCGACAAAGACAGCCAGCCGGTTTGGCTCCGGACCTCGGCACAACCGGCCCGGATCTGGCACCAGGCCGGCATCGCGGCGACCACCAGCTCGGCCTCCGTGGCCAGGGTAAGACACACCACCACCCCAGCCGGCGACCAGAGCGCCGAGAGCGAGCCAGCAGAGGCGCTTTCTCGACGAACCCCACACCGGAGATCAATCGCCTGGCCCGGCAGCAACCGGCGCACGGCGGCCTGCAACTCCGGTTCGGAAGCGTGATTGAGCCGAAGGTAAGGCTCCAGCTCGAACTTGGACGACTGCTCAAACGTCATGTTGATGCAACAATTGGGTACGGACACCGCGTTTTTATCGCCAAGCAGAACCAAGCGCCAAGTCAAATGTTGCAAAAAGCGACGATTTCCCCGTTTACCGGACGCTAATTTGATGTTCGTCAATCAGCAGCCGTTCAACCGATGCCCAGGTTTGGGGTCGGGCCATCAGATAGCCCTGCCCCCGATGGCACCCCAGCGCCTGCAGTCGCCGATACTGGGGTTCGGTTTCGACGCCTTCGGCCACCACCTCCAGCTTTAGCGCTTCGGCAATACCAAGTATGGCCGATACAATCCGGTCATCGTGCCCGTCATCCCCAAGGTGCCGAACAAACTGGCGATCGATCTTCAGCACCTGCACCGGCAATGTGTGCAGGTAGGCCAGCGACGAGTAGCCGGTACCGAAGTCATCGATGGCGATTGAAACCCCCTGCTGTTTGAACTCCCGCAGGCGCCGCAGGGACAGCGTCGAAAGGTTCATCATGCTGGTCTCCGTGATTTCCAGCTCCGGACGCCAGCCGAGCCGGCGCAGGCGTTCGAACAGCGGCGCCAGCACGGCCTCCAGGCGGACGTCGGACATGTGGCGTGCCGACAGGTTGATCGCCAAGCCAAGCCCGGTTTTCAATTCCGGTTCCGGGCCCTCCGGCAAATCCCGAAGCAGACAGCGTACCAGCCGCTCGGTCAGTTCATGGATGTAGCCCCGATGCTCGGCGATCGGCACGAACTCGGCCGGAGACACCGGACCAAAATCCGGATGACACCAACGAATCAGTGCTTCCAGGGCAACCACCTCGCCCGTTTGCAGGTTGTACTGGGGTTGATAGTGAACGTGAAACTCGTCCGGAGCGGTTTTCAGCGACGCAATCAACGCCTCAGACAAACGCTGAATCCGGCGTGCCTGATTCCCGTCCGAAGCGCTGTAAATCCGGTACCCCCCCCGACCGTCGAGTTTGGCGGTGTAGACCGCCCGGTCGGCGTTTTGCAGCAATTCCGAAACCTCCCGGCCATGGTCCGGGAACTGAGCCGCGCCGACCGAGGCGGACAGGAAGAACTCCCGTTGCTCGATGACCACCGGCGCCTGAATCGCGCGAATCACCCGCTGGCAGATATCGTCCAGCGCATCCGGACCGTCCAGTTCGACGATGGCGGCAAACTCGTCACCGGAAAGCCGGGCCACGGCGTCGTCTTCGCGCACCACGCTCTGGATACACAAGGCCGCATGCCGGAGCACCCGGTCTCCCAGTTCGTGGCCATGGAGGTCGTTGACGGTCTTGAAAAAGTCCAGATCAATGATCAGCACCGCGAAACGCCTGTGCTCGGCGACGGGTTTCGCCATCCTGGCTTTCAGGAGTTCGTTCAGCAGGCTGCGATTGGGCAGTTCGGTGAGGGCGTCGTAGTAAGCGAGCGAGGCCAGCCGTCCGTCGCCGGCGGGCAGATCGCCAAGGTCCATGAACACCGCGGCGTAGAGGGTTTCCGAGCCCCGAACCACGGAAAACAGCGACAACCACTGGGGGTAGAGTTCGCCGTTTTTCCGGCGATTCCAGATCAGCCCCTCCCAGCGCCGGTCCCGGAGCAGGCTCTGCCACATGGCCTGGTAAAAATCCGTCGAGTGCAGCCCGGAACTCAGAATGGACGGGCGCTCACCGATCACCTCCTCCGCTTTGTAGCCGGTCACCGCCTCAAAGGTCTGGTTGACGTAGACGATTCTGGGCTCGGTGGTCGACAGCATGACCGCGCGCGGATAATTCTGCACCAACAGTTTGAAATCAGAATCGTTCAAGCCCTGCATCGCCGACCTCGTGTTTTGTTTATCGGGACAACTGCCGCGTATCCCACCTGGCTAAGCATAGGAGGACGAAACCGTGAACCAAGCCACATTTTGCAAAATTCTCGCGCCTTGGACCAACCACAGAAAAAAAATGAATGCGCGTCCAGCTTTTGCAATATCCGGATACCAAGGGACGGCCTTTTGGCCGATAGTTGTTGTCAATAATTAGAAAAAACAACTAAAGGACGGCTATGAGGCGTAACGAACCCATCACCCAACGCGAACGGGATTATCCCGGCCATTACCACCTGATCACCACCACCGATGTGCGGGGCAAAATCACCGCCGCCAACCCGTTTTTTGCGGAAGTGGCGGGCTATGATATCGACGAGCTGGTGGGGCAACCGCACAACCTGATCCGCCATCCGGACATGCCTCCGGGCGCCTTCGAAAACCTGTGGCAGACCATCCAATCCGGCCAGTCCTGGCGGGGGATGGTGAAAAATCGCTGTAAGAACGGTGACCACTACTGGGTCGACGCGTTCGTGACGCCGATTCGCAAAGACGGCGAGATCGTCGAGTTCCAGTCGGTGCGGGTTCGGCCCACGCGGGATCAGGTGGCCCGGGCAGAACAGGTCTACGCCGCCTGGCGCAAGGGTTCAGTGCCCCGGCGCTACCTCGCCATCAGCCCGCCCCTGGCGAGCAAACTGCTGTGTCTGTAC
>JBPEXU010000309.1:0-3869 GCA_052031225.1 Marinobacter sp.
CACAGTGTGGGAGCGCGTCTGATCCTGTACACAGGATCTGCAACGCTCAGTCAGGAGGCCCGGCACTTGCCGGGCTTTCCTGTTTTCAGGGGCGTGGTATCGATGATCCCGGAATGTGAAAAAAAGCAGGGTGCAGACGGAAGAATGGGTTGTCTTGCCCATCCTGACCCTGTAAAACAGTGAGCCTATACGCCGTGGTGGCCGCACCCTATTTGCTAGCCGCCTGATTTTGAAGCGAGTTTACGGTTTGCTGAATATTTGACCGATTTTTCGCCAAGGAAACAGAACTCCGATATGGGTAAAAGTCTCGTAATTGTCGAGTCGCCAGCGAAAGCGAAGACCATCAACAAATATCTGGGCTCGGACTACATCGTGAAGTCCAGCGTTGGCCATATCCGCGACCTGCCGGTCAGTGGTAGCGGGTCCCAGAGCGATCCTAAAGAGCGCGCTCGCCAGGCGGCGTTGACCCGGAAAATGAGTCCTGAGGAAAAGGCCGAGCACAAGAAACGCAAGGCCCGGGAACAGCTGGTGGCGCGCATGGGCGTCGATCCGGATCACGACTGGCAGGCACGTTACGAGATACTGCCGGGCAAAGAAAAAGTGGTCAGTGAGTTGAAGCGGCTGGCCAAGTCGGCCGATCACATCTACCTCGCAACGGATTTGGATCGCGAGGGGGAAGCCATTGCCTGGCATTTGCAAGAAACCATCGGGGGTGATCCGGAAAAGTACCGTCGGGTGGTGTTTAACGAAATCACCAAGCGGGCGATTCAGGAAGCGTTCAAGGACCCCGGCAATCTGGACAACAACCGGGTCAATGCCCAGCAGGCGCGCCGGTTTCTTGACCGGGTGGTGGGTTACATGGTGTCGCCATTGCTGTGGGCGAAGATCGCCCGGGGTTTGTCTGCTGGCCGGGTACAGTCGGTTGCCGTCCGGCTGATTGTTGAGCGTGAGCGGGAGATCCGGAAGTTTGTCCCGGAAGAGTTCTGGCAGCTGCATGCCGATCTGGCACCGTCTGGCGCCAAAACACCGGTCCGGTTCGAGGTCACCCGTTATGACGGTCAGCCGTACCGACCGGTGAACGAGTCCCAGAGCAACGAGCACGTTACTCGTCTCAAATCCGGATCGTTTAAGGTGTCCAAACGCGAGGACAAACCAACGCGCTCGCGCCCGTCGGCGCCCTTTATCACCTCGACGCTGCAGCAAGCGGCGAGCAACCGCATGGGCTTCAGTGTCAAGAAAACCATGATGCTCGCGCAGCGGCTGTACGAGGCCGGATATATCACCTACATGCGGACGGACTCCACCAATCTCAGTCAGGATGCCGTGGCCAGCTGTCGCGAGTTCATCAAAAAGCAGTTTGGTGACCGCTACCTGCCGGAAAAGCCAAGAGTTTACGGCAGTAAAGAAGGCGCTCAGGAGGCGCACGAGGCGATCCGGCCGACCGAAGTTACACGGCGGCCCTCTGATATTACCGGCCTGGAGAAGGATGCAGAGAAGCTGTACGACCTGATCTGGCGACAGTTTATTGCGTGCCAGATGTCGGACGCGGAGTTCCTGAGTACCTCCATCGTGGTGTCTAACGACGGCTATGAGTTGCGTACCCGAGGGCGCATTATCAAGTTCGATGGTTTTCTCAAGGCAGCGCCCCAGTCCGGCAAGAAAGACGAAGACGTGGCCTTGCCTGATATACAGGTCAACGACGAGCTGGATCTGAAGAAGCTTGATCCGAGCCAGCATTTCACCAAACCGGCGCCTCGTTATACCGAAGCCAGTCTGGTCAAGGAGCTGGAAAAGCAGGGCATCGGTCGGCCATCCACCTACGCCTCCATCATCTCGACGATTCAGGATCGGGGCTATGTTCGGCTGCAGAATCGCCGCTTTTATGCGGAGAAGATGGGGGAAATCGTCACTGAGCGGTTGTCGGAGTCGTTCCCGAATCTGATGGACTACGATTTTACCGCCCGGATGGAAGACGAGTTGGATGAGATCGCCGAGGGCGAAGTGGACTGGAAGAGCGTCCTCAACGACTTTTACCAACGCTTCCGCAGCCAGCTGGAAGCGGCGGAAAAGGAAGATGGCGGAATGCGTGCCAACACGCCGACGGAAACCGATATTCCGTGTCCGAGCTGTGGCCGGAATATGCAGATCCGGGTCGCGAGCACTGGGGTTTTCCTGGGGTGCTCCGGTTACTCGCTGCCGCCGAAAGAACGCTGCAAGACCACCATCAACCTGGTGTCCGGGGACGAAGTGGTCAGCGCCGACGAGGATGTGGAGGGTGAAGGCGAAACCCGACTGCTGCGCAAGAAGCGCCGGTGCCCCAAGTGTGGCACGGCAATGGACAGCTATCTGGTGGACGAAACCCGCAAGCTGCATGTGTGTGGTAACAACCCGGATTGCTCTGGGTACGAAGTTGAAAAGGGCACCTTCCGGTTGAAGGGGTACGACGGTCCGACCCTCGAGTGCGACAAGTGTGGCTCGGAGATGCAGCTTAAAACCGGGCGCTTCGGCAAGTACTTCGGCTGTACCAACACCGAGTGCAAGAACACGCGCAAATTGCTCAAGAACGGTGAGCCGGCGCCGCCCAAGATGGACCCGGTGCCGATGCCGGAGCTTCGTTGTCAGAAGGTGGACGACACCTACGTGCTTCGTGACGGGGCTTCTGGTCTGTTCCTGGCCGCCAGCAAGTTTCCAAAAAACCGTGAGACGCGTCCGCCCCTGGTGAAAGAGCTCAAGCCCCACCGCCAGGAAATCGATCCCAAGTACGATTATCTGATGGACGCGCCCGAGACCGATCCTGAGGGCAATCCCACGGTGATTCGCTACAGCCGGAAATCGAAAGAGCAGTACGTAATGTCTGAGAAGGACGGCAAGGCGACAGGGTGGTCTGCCTGGTACGTCAATGGTAAGTGGCAGCCGCGCGAAAAATAGCGCGATCAGGGATCGGCTGCGCCGTCGGGAAGGCCAGAAGAGAGACTCTTCTGGCCTTTTTTGTTCAGTAGGTTAACGAAACTTCCTAAGACGCTGTATCAAGGACGACGTGTCCCAACGATTGCCGCCCATCGCCTGGACATCGGCGTAGAATTGGTCCACCAGCGCAGTGACGGGCAGGGTGGCGTTGATTTTTCGTGCTTCCTCCAGGCAGATGGCCAGATCCTTGCGCATCCAGTCCACCGCGAAGCCGTGGTTGAACTCGCCCGCGATCATGGTGCCGGAACGGTTTTCCATCTGCCAGGACTGGGCGGCGCCCTTGGAGATCACATCCACCACCTTGCCCACATCCAGCCCAGCCTGCTCGGCGAAATGCAACGCCTCGGACAGCCCCTGAACGAGACCGGCAATGGCAATCTGGTTGACCATTTTGGTCTTTTGGCCACTGCCGGCCGGCCCCATCAGGTTCACCGCCCGGGCGTAATGGTCCATAACAGCTTTGGCTTTGTTGAAATCGGCTTCTGTGCCCCCGCACATCACCGTCAGTTGGCCGTTCTCCGCGCCTTGCTGGCCACCGGAAACCGGCGCATCGATAAAGCCCTGGCCTTTGTTGGCCGCAGACTGCGCCAGACGCTCGGCGACCTGGGCCGAGGCGGTGGTGTGATCCACCAGTATCGCTCCATCCGGCGCGTGGGCGATGACGCCCGCGTCTCCCTCAAAGATTTCAAGCAGGTCTTTGTCGGCACCTACGCAGGTCATGACAAAATCCGCTCCCTCGACGGCCTCAGCGATGGTGTCGCAGGCGGTGCCACCGTATTCCTGGGCCCATTGTTGGGCCTTGGTGGCGGTTCTGTTCCAGACCTTGACGGACAGCCCGGCGTTGGCGAGGTGGCCCGCCATTGGGTAGCCCATAACGCCCAGGCCAATGAAGGTAACGGTTG
>JBPEXU010000031.1:0-5557 GCA_052031225.1 Marinobacter sp.
GGCGCCGACCGGTAAAGAAACTCAGACCGAGGCGCAGCCAGAACCCAAGAAGGCTGCGGAAGCACCCAGCGCCCAGGCGCCGGAAACGCCCGCGACGCCGGAACCGAAACCCCAGGCCGGCAAGATCTTTATGGGTGAAGACGGCAAGCCCGAGCTGGATTTGCCGGTAACGCCGGGGCGCGCCTATAACGACCCCCGGGAAGTCCGTCGCCGCCAGCGCGCCGCCGAAGAAGCCATGAAGGCCGGGAGCAACTGACGCATGCTAAGCAACGCCGACATTGAAGCGCTGGAAGACATTCTGTTTGCCGAGCCCTGGGGTGATGACGCTCTGGACTTCTTCGGCCTGCACGGAGTTGTCTGCGCCAGCGTAGTTGGCCCGGTTGCGCTCAGCGCGGATGCCCTCTTCCTGCTCGCCACAGGCACCGATCAGGTGCCTGTCGGCGGCGTTCCGGAAGTGTTCACTCGCTGCGTAAAGCAACTGGCCGCCGACATGAAGCACTCGCTCGATATGGGCCAGACGCTTGAATTGCCGGAACCCGAAGATGGCGACCCGATGAATGCGCTGGAAAACTGGTGCGCCGGGTTTGTGGACACCTTCCTCGAGCACGAAGAAGCGTGGCTGGCGGCCGCCAGTGAGGAGGAAACGGCCGATCTGATGGTGCCAATGCTGACCTTGTCGGGTCTGTTCGACGACGAGGATTTCCAGAAGGTCCGCACCAGCGACAAGCTTTCCCGCCAGATGGCGGAGGCCATTCCGGACTCGCTTACCGACCTGTATCTGCTGTATCACGCTCCGGACTGAGTGGCCGACCAGCCCCCACCGGACGTCTGAACCGATGCCAGACCGGCTCCAGCCCGTCTGGCATTTTCATGATCCGGCCTAGCTCGCACCAGGGCGCACCGGGAAAGTGAAAATCGCTCCCTTGGGAGGCCCAGAGCTGCTCCCGGCGACACAGTTCCGCCAGAAAGCCGAGATCGCCACTCGACTGCCCGGACGTACTCACCTCAATCGCCTGCCCGCCAGCGGCCTTGAACGCACCCACCAGCTCACGGAGTTTGGTGGCGGTGAGGTTGTATTTTCTCGGATGCGCCAGGACGGCGATGCCCCGGGCATCCCGGATCCAGCCGACCACCTCCTCCAGCTCCGGCCAGTAGGCGCGGACATCGCCCGCCTTGCCGGCTCCCAGATAGCGCTTGAACGCCTGGGTGGTATGACTGACCACACCCTCATGCGCCAGCACCTGGGCAAAGTGGGGCCGTCCCGGCACATCGCCGCCGGCCGCCGCCGTGGCTTTGCCAAGCAGATCCGGCACCTTCAGCCGCTGCAGACGCTCGGCAATCATCGCAGCCCTGGCCCGTCGGTTGTCCGTCTGCTGCGCGATCCGCGCCAACAGCAACGGGTCGTCGGCATCAAAGTCGAGGCCGACGACATGAATCGTCCGGCCCTTCCACAAACACGACAGTTCGACACCGTTGATCAGCTCCACCCCCACCGCGTCCGCCGCCTGACGCGCCGGGGCCAGCCCCCTGAGCGTGTCGTGATCGGTCAGGGCAAGATGACTGACGCCCTGACTGGCGGCTCTGGCCACCAGATCGGCGGGTGCCAGCGCGCCATCGGACGCCGTGCTGTGGCAATGCAGATCAATGCACAAGTGCGGTGCTTGGGTTATAGTCACACGAATTCCAGAATCTGCTTCGGGTTGAAAACGCCCTCAGTGTACCAGCCTGTCCGCCCGCTGTATTGGCACGCACAGGCATTGAGATCAGGAGAGCTTATGTATTACGCCATCATCAGCGAAGACGTCGACAACAGCCTGCCCTTGCGTCAGTCGGCACGCCCCGCTCATCTGGAGCGACTGAACGCGCTCAAAGCCGAGGGTCGGCTGCTGGTGGCCGGGCCACACCCCGCCATTGACACGCCGGATCCGGGTGAGGCGGGGTTCACCGGCAGCCTGGTCATTGCCGAGTTTGATTCTCTGGAGGCCGCGCAGGCCTGGGCCGACGCGGATCCGTACGTCGAAGCGGGGGTTTACCAGCGAGTCACCGTCAAGCCATTTAAACCGGTACTTCCGTGATCCCGGTTGACCATGAGTTTATTGTAATGGTGCCCGGCTTGAACCGCCGGGCATCTGTGACAAAATTGCGCCGTTAATCTGAATAGTTTTTAACCGTACAACTCAGGGAACGAACTCCGTGACGTTTTTCCGCCCGTTTCTCAGCTTGCTGCTTATCCTGTCTTCCATGTCCGTTGCCCAGGCGCGTACCGTATGGGTCGATGACACCCTGTACCTGCCTGTCCGGGCCGGCGCAGGCACTCAATATCGGATCATTGAGAACGCCCTGCCCAGCGGCACGCCTCTGGAAGTGCTGGAAACTGGCGACGGCTTCACCCGGGTGCGGACCCCGAAAGGCAATGAAGGCTGGGTGTCGAGCCAGTACCTCAGCACCACGCCGATTGCCGCTGACCGGCTCAAAGTCGTCACCCGGGAGCTCGAAAAGACCCGGCAGGAACTTGAGCAGGTCAAGGCGGAGCTGACCAAGACAACCCAGGAGCGCAATGCTCTGGAAAGCTCCGAGGCAAACCTGTCGTCACGCGCTCAGGAACTCGAGGAAGAGCTCCAGCGCATCAAAGCCATCGCCGCCGACTCGATCAATCTTGAGCGCCGAAACCGAGAGCTACTTGCAGAAAACCAGAAGTTGCGTAACGATCTGGAAGTGCTGACCGCGGAGAACGAGCGGCTCGAAGCCAGCAAGGAATCCGACTTCATGCTCCTGGGTGCCGGACTGGTCTTTGGCGGCGCATTGCTGGCACTGATCATCCCGATGCTCAAACCGACAAGAAAAACCGACAACTGGGCGTAACACCATGAAGGACTATTCGGAGAAACGCGACTTTCACCGCATGCGGGTGAATTCCCCCATCGAAATCACCGACAGTCGCGGCGACACCTTTACCGGGATCTGTCGCGACCTGAGCGCAACCGGCATGCAACTGCAGGTTGACCGGGAAGTGCCGGTCGGAGAAGAGCTGAAAACGGTACTGGCCGCGTCTGGCGACCAGTTCCCGCCGCTGGAAACCGTCTGCGAGGTAATTCGCTGCGAGCCGGACGGCGACAGTTACCTGATTGGCGCCAACATCAGCGAAGTGACCAAATAATAAGAGGCGGCCAAGGTAGCCGCCTCTTTTTTGCCCGCCCCTGCCCTTACAGCAGCGGCTTTTCAGACACGATGATGCCGTTGTTGTCGGCGTAGACATAGTGTCCGGGCTGGAAGGTCACACCGTGGAAGGTCACGGGCACGTTCAGATCGCCCAGGCCCCGCTTCTCGCTCTTGCGCGGCTGAGTTCCCAGCGCCTGTACGCCCAGCTGAGTGTTACCGATCTCGTCCACATCCCGGATGCAGCCATAGATGATCAGCCCGGCCCAACCATTGCTCGCCGCTTTCTCGGCCAGCATGTCGCCAAGCAGGGCGTGGCGCTTGGAGGCGCCGCCATCCACCACCATCACCCGACCGTTACCCGGCAGCCCGACCTGCTCCTTGACCACCGAGTTGTCTTCAAAGCACTTCACGGTCACGATTTCACCGCCAAATGCTTTCACGCCGCCGTAGTTGTTAAAGCCCGGCTCGACCACCTGAACTTCCGGATACTCGTCACACAGATCCGGTGTGATTATCTTGGTCACGTCGTTGCGCTCCTTTTGTTCCTATCGTAATTCAGTCGACTTTCTCATCGGCCAGGAAGAACCAGGTATCGAGCACCGAATCCGGGTTGAGGGAGACCGAATCAATGCCCTGATCCATCAGCCACTTGGCGAGATCCGGATGATCCGATGGGCCCTGACCGCAGATGCCAATGTACTTACCGGCTTTCTTGCAGGCCTGGATGGCATTGGAGAGCAACGCCTTGACGGCGTCGTTGCGCTCATCGAACAGGTGCGCAATGATGCCGGAATCCCGATCCAGACCCAGAGTCAGCTGGGTCAGGTCGTTGGAGCCGATGGAGAAGCCGTCGAAGTGCTCCAGGAACTGGTCGGCCAGCAGCGCGTTCGCCGGCAGCTCACACATCATGATAACCCGCAGGCCATTCTCACCGCGCTTGAGGCCGTTCTCGGCCAGCAGATTGACCACCTGCTCGGCTTCACCGACGGTGCGTACGAACGGCACCATGACTTCGACGTTGGTCAGGCCCATCTCATTACGCACTTTTTTCAGTGCGCGGCACTCCAGCTCGAAGCAATCGCGGAAGGTGTCGGAGATGTAGCGCGAAGCGCCCCGGAAACCGAGCATCGGGTTCTCTTCGTCCGGCTCGTACAGCGTACCGCCAATCAGGTTGGCGTATTCGTTGGATTTGAAGTCGGACAACCGCACAATCACTTTCTTCGGCGCAAAGGCCGCCGCCAGGGTGGCGATCCCCTCAACCAGCTTGTCGACGTAGAAGTCGACCGGTGAAGCGTAGCCGGAGATACGCTTCTCAACGGTCTGCTTGATGTCCCGGGGCAAACCGTCGTAATTCAGCAGAGCCTTCGGGTGAACACCAATCATCCGGTTGATGATGAACTCAAGACGCGCCAGTCCGACGCCTTCGTTGGGCAGCGCCTGGAAATCGAAGGCACGGTCCGGGTTGCCGACGTTCATCATGATTTTGAACGGGATATTGGGCATGGAGTCCACGGTGTTCTCACGCAGCTCGAAATCCAGTGCGCCCTCGTAGATCATGCCGGTATCGCCTTCGGCGCAGGACACCGTCACTTCCTGACCATCGGTCAGCACTTCGGTTGCGTCGCCACAACCGACCACCGCCGGAATGCCCAGTTCCCGAGCAATGATGGCGGCGTGACAGGTTCGGCCGCCGCGGTCGGTGACGATCGCGGCGGCGCGCTTCATGACCGGCTCCCAGTCCGGATCGGTCATGTCAGTGACCAGCACATCGCCGGGCTGGACACGATCCATTTCATTGATGCTGGTGATGATCTTGACCGGGCCGCTGCCGATCTTGTGGCCGATACTGCGGCCTTCCACCAACACCTTGCCGGTTTCCTTGAGCAGGTAGCGCTCCATGACATTGGCGGAGGCCCGGCTCTTGACCGTTTCAGGACGGGCCTGAACGATGTAAATCTTGCCGTCGTCGCCGTCCTTCGCCCATTCAATATCCATCGGCCGGCCGTAGTGCTTTTCGATGATCATCGCCTGTTTGGCCAGTTCTTCGACCTCGGCATCGGTGATGGAGAAGCGGTTGCGATCTTCCTGCTCGACCTTGACGGTTTCAACGAACTCATCCTCACCCGGGCTGGTGTGATACACCATCTTGATCGCCTTGCTGCCCAGATTACGACGCAGCACGGCCGGGCGCCCGGCTTCCAGAGTCGGCTTGTGGACATAGAACTCGTCCGGGTTCACCGCACCCTGAACAACCGTCTCACCCAGTCCGTAGGACGACGTGATAAAGACCACATCCCGGAACCCGGATTCGGTATCGAGGGTGAACATGACACCGCTGGAGGCGGTCTCACTCCGGACCATCTTCTGAATACCGGCCGACAGGGCCACCAGCTTGTGA
>JBPEXU010000310.1:0-17800 GCA_052031225.1 Marinobacter sp.
GCCAGGGGGGCATCGCGGAAGTGCGTGTCCATGGCGTGGGCGCCGGCCAGCAGGGCCCGGAAGTGCTTCATGCCTATCGACAGCGCGACCGGCAGGCCGATCGCGGACCACAGCGAGTAGCGGCCGCCGACCCAGTCCCACATCGGGAACAGGAGGTCGGATTCGATGCCAAAGGCACCGGCAGCCTGGTTGTTGGCGGTCACGGCGACAAAGTGGCGGGCTACTGCGCTGTGATCGGCGCCCTGGGCGAGCAGCCAGTCCCGGGCGACCTTGCTGTTTTCCAGGGTTTCCCGGGTCCGGAAGGATTTTGACTGCACCAGAAACAGCGTGGTTTCCGGATTCACCCGGCGCAGGGTTTCACTGATGTCGGTGCCGTCGATGTTGGCCACGTAGTGGCAGCGCAGTTTTCCCTGCCAGTAGGGTTGCAGGGCTTCGCTCACCAGCCGGGGGCCAAGGTAGGAACCGCCGATCCCGATGCTGACGACGTCGGTAAACGGCTTGCCGGTATGGCCCGTGCGTGAGCCTTCCAGGACGCTGCCGACGAATTGCGCCATGCGATCCAGGGTTCGCTGCACTTCGGCAACCACGTTGACTCCGTCCACCACGATCTCGCCATCCGCCGGCGCCCGCAGGGCGGTGTGCAGCGCCGGCCGGTGTTCGGTGACGTTGACGCTTTCGCCGGTCAGCAGCGCCTGCCGCCGTTCTTGCAGGCGGCAGCGTTCGGCCAGCGCTATCAGTCGGGTCAGGGTCTGATCGGTGATCAGGTTCTTTGAGAAGTCCAGTGTCAGCCCGGCACCTTCAACCAGATACCGGTGGGCCCGGCTCGGGTCCTCGGCAAACAGTGCGCGCAGGGTGGTCTGCTGCAGAGTCTCCCGTTCCCGGGCCAGTGCCTGCCATTCAGGCGTTTGGGTCAATGTTTGTGCAGGATCGGACATCTGAAATTCCCTTTTCAGCAGGGCTCAGCGACTGACTGAAAGGTTGTCTATCAGTCGCGTGGTACCCAAAAATGCTGCCACCAGCAGCGTCAGCTCTCGATCCTCCGCGGTAGCGGGTTTCAGGGTCAGGCTGTTGACGATATTGAAGTAGTCGGGGCGAAGGCCAGCGTCGGAGAGCGCTTGTCGGGCTTCCTGCTCCAGCGCCTCAAAATCGCTGCGGCCCCCGGTGATTTTTGCGGCGGTGTCGGTCAGGGTCCGGTAAACCGCTGGCGCTACCTGGCGTTCCTGTTCCGACAGATAGCCGTTGCGGGAGCTCTTGGCCAGGCCGTCCTCCTCCCGCACCGTCGGCGCACCGATCACTTCCACCGGAATCATCAGGTCGCGCACCAGTTTCCGGATCACCGCCAGTTGCTGGAAGTCTTTCTCGCCAAATACGGCCACGTCCGGCTGCACCATGTTGAACAGCATGGTGACGACCGTGGCGACGCCCTCGAAGTGGCCGGGGCGGCTGGCACCGCAGTGGCCCTCACTGACTTCCGGAACGATCACCCGGGTCTGACGAGCCAGACCCTCCGGGTAGACTTCGTCCACCGAGGGCGCGAACACCAGGGTGTTGCCGGCCGCCTCCAGCTGGCGTTGGTCTTCCGCCAGGGTCCGGGGGTATTTGTCCAGATCCTCATTGGCACCGAACTGCATCGGGTTGACGAAAATGCTGGTAACCACCACGTCCGCCGCTTCGGCGGCCTTGCGCACCAGGGAAATGTGGCCTTCGTGCAGGTTGCCCATGGTGGGCACCAGGCCAATGGTCTTGCCCTGCTGGCGCAGGCCCCGGAGGATGGTGCGAAGCTCTTTCAGGGAATGAACGGTTCTCATGCTTTGAATGTGTGCTCCTCGGCGGGGAAGGTGCGGTCCCGAACCGCCTTGACGTAGGCGGCAATGGCGTCCTGAACGGAGTTGGTTTCGGCCAGGAAGTTTTTCACGAAACGGGGCTTACGGCCCACGGTCAGGCCGAGCATGTCGTGCACCACCAGAACCTGGCCGTCGGTGTCGCTGCCGGCACCGATGCCGATCACCGGCGCATTCACGGCCTGGGTGATGCGGGCGGCCAGGGGCGCCGGTACGCACTCCAGCAAGATGACGTCGGCGCCGGCCGCTTCCAATTCACAGGCGTGCTCGATCATCAGTTCCGCGGCTTTTTCGTCGCGGCCCTGGACTTTGTAGCCGCCAAATTTGTTGACGAACTGAGGCGTCAGACCCAGATGGGCGCACACCGGGACGCCCCGCTCGCTCAGGGCCGAGATGGTGTCTTTCATCCAGTCTGTGCCCTCGAGTTTGACCATATGGGCACCCGCACGCATCAATTCTGCGGCGTTCTCCAGCGCGGCCTCGACCGTGCCGTAAGACATGAACGGCATGTCGGCCATGATCAGTGAGCCCTGGTTGCCTTTGGCAACGCAGCTGACGTGGTAGATCATCTGGTCCATGGTCACCGGCAGGGTGCTGTCGTTGCCCTGGAGCACCATGCCCAGGGAATCGCCGATCAGGATGACATCGACACCGGCTTCGCTGACGATGTGGGCGAATGTGGCGTCGTAGGAGGTCAGGACAGCAAATGCCTCGCCGTTGCGCTTGTATTCGCGCAGGGTGTTGATGGTAACAGCCATAGAATCCTTGCCTTGTGGGTGGATGGGCGTGGACCGGCCGGGGTTTCCGGCGTTCAGGTGTTAAGGGTAATCCGGGCGCGCGACCCGAGGCAATAGTAGCACATCGCCTCCGGGGCCTTTGGCGGCGGGATTACGGCGCCGGTGACAGCGGGCGGGGCACCGGTGGCAGTTGGCGAAGGTTGTTGGACGGGCATTGGGCGCGCAATTGGCGGAGCCCGCGCCCGTCGGGCAGTGTCAGGTCCGGATTCAGGTCCAGCAGCGGCTGCAGGACGAAATCCCGGTTGGCCAGTTCCCGGTGTGGTACCGTCAGCCGCTCGTCCGCCAGTGTCTGGTTGCCGTACAGCAGCAGGTCCAAGTCGAGGGTGCGCGGCCCCCAGTGTCGCAACCGCTCGCGGCCGTGGGCCTGCTCAATGGCCTGGAGCTGATCGAGCAGGTCATGGGGGGGCAGCGAGGTGGTCAGCCAGACGGCGCCGTTGACGAAGTCGGGTTGGTCCTGCGGGCCCACCGGGCGGCTGGCGTAAAAGGGGGACTGGGCGACCAGGGTCGTGTCCGGCAGGGCGGCCAGCCGGGTCACCGCGAGCGCGAGCTGGGCCGCAGGGTCTGCCAGATTGCTGCCCAGACCGACAAAGGCATCGACACTCACGGGGTGGCCTGTCGCTTCACCGGCGGTTTGCGACGGCGCCGGCGCTTCTTCGGCCCATCGCTGGTGAGTTCGGACAGCATGCGTTCCTGACCCCGTTCATCCCGCTGCTGGAACTCGGTCCACCACTGGCCAAGGCCGGGCTCAAGTTCGCCGGCGGCTTCCCGAATCAGCAGGAAATCGTACGCCGCCCGGAAGCGCGGATGGGCCATGGTGCTGTACGCCCGTTTGCCCTGGCGCCTTGGCAGGCGCAGCTGCAGTTCCCAGATTTCCCGCATGGGGCCGGAGAAGCGCTTTGGGATGGCCGTGGCCTGAACCTGTCGGCCGATGACTTTGCCGATGGCGCCGTGCAGTGCCGGCTGGACCGGGTCGCCGTTGTCCTGGCGCCGGCGCCACTCGGCCTGGAGTGCCGGCCAGAGCATGGCGGCGAACAGAAAGTAGGGCGTGACGGATTTGCCCTGGGCGATCCGGGCGTCGGTGTTGCGTAGCGCCTGGCGAATGAGTGTGTCGGGCTCGCCGGCCTCAAGCGCGCGGACGGTTTCCGGGAACAGCGGTGCCAGCAGGTTGTATTGGCGCAGCAGATCGTAGGTCTTTTCGCCGTAACCGGCGGAGAACAGCTTCAGCACTTCGTCGAACAAACGAGCCGGCGGGATGTGGTGAAGCAGCGGCGCCAGTTCACGAATGGGTGCTTCGGTCTCCGGCTCAATCTCGAAATCCAGTTTGGCGGCAAACCGGATGGCCCGGAGCATCCGCACCGGGTCTTCCCGGTAGCGGGTTTCGGGATCGCCGATCAGCCGGATCTGGCGATTGCGCAGGTCGTCAATGCCGTTGGCAAAGTCGATGACGGTGAAGTCGCGAATACAGTAATACAGCGCATTGACCGTGAAGTCCCGGCGCAGCGCATCTTCCTCCTGGGTGCCGTAGACGTTGTCCCGCAGCAGCAGGCCGTGCTCGTTGGTTTTGCGTTCGTCATCCCCGTCGCCGTCTTCGGCGCTGGCATTGCCGCGGAAGGTGGTGACCTCAATGATCTCGCGCCCGAAAACCACGTGCACGATGCGGAACCGCCGGCCAATCAGGCGCGAATTGCGGAACAGCGCGTGCACCTCTTCCGGGGTGGCGTTGGTGGCGATGTCGAAGTCTTTGGGGCGGTTGCCGAGCAGAATGTCCCGGACGCCGCCGCCCACCAGGTAGGCTTCGTAGCCGGATTTGTTCAGTCGGTGCAGGACTTTCTTGGCCGGTTCGCTGATAACGGAACGGGACACATTGTGCTGATCCCGCGGGATTTCCCGCCGTTGGTAAGTACGCGGTTTTTTCCGCCCGCCGGGCATCAGAGATCGGAGTTTGTCGACAAGTCGTTTAGGCATTGAAATCCAGGAATGCGGTGAGCAAAAACCGAGAGTTTAACGGTTTGGGCAGGATTTGCACACTGCGCACACCAGATAATCAAAAGGCGGACCCGTTTTCACGAATCCGCCCTGAAAGCGTTGACGATCTGCATTGTTCTTGTTGTTGCCGGGATTGTTCTTCGTTCTTGTACCCCACTGTGTGCCCCCAAGCTCGGGGATCAATCAGCGCAAACGGAAAGCTTTGAATACACAGAGCGGTCAGGGACATTGCGTGAGTCTTATGCGTAGTTTAGCGGTCGTCTGGAGGACGATTCTTGTCTTCTTCTACTGCAACTCACACATGCCATGGGACCACTAAAAAGCACAGTACCCAAAACACTCAGTTCGCACACGTTCTGTTGTTGTTTTTGTTGCTGAACGTCTTCTTGCAGCTTTTTGTTTTTGTTTTGGCGCTGCTTTGTCACTTTTTGTTTTTGTTGTCGTGCGCCCTTTAGAGTGCAGGGGCTGTGCCAGTTTTATAAATTCTATTGTTAACAGTGGCTTACGGTTTTGTTGGAAATAAGTGTTACCCCGTACACGAGGAAAGTGTTACTGACTCGGCCGGCGGGTGCGATGAAAGTGTTACCGTGGGGAACAGTGGGTAACAACTGAGTGCTGGTTCACAACTTGGCTGTGACGGCGCCCCAGACCGGGGCGCTCAGCTATTGGACTTCTTGCGCGGGATGCCCAGGCGCTGGCGGCGTTCCCAGAGCGACTTGCGGCTGATGCCCAGCTTCTGCGCCAGTTCGGTTTCGCTCATGCGGTCCTGGTTTTCGAGTACAAAGTGCTGGAAGTAGTCTTCGAGGGACAGGTCGCTGGAGGTGTCGTCGTCCCGGCTGCGGGTCTGCTCATTGTTGCCCTCCACCAGGGTTTCGGGAATCTGCTCATCCCCGCTTTCGTTGTCCAGGTCCAGCAATGCCGGCGTGATGAGGTCGCCGTCACAGAGAATGCAGGCCCGCTCGATGGCATTCTCCAGTTCCCGGACATTGCCGGGCCAGCGGTGGCGCTCCAGCGCGCGCATCGCCTCGGGGCTCAGATGCAGGTCCGGCTTGCCCATCTTGGTTCCCTGGCGCTGGAGGAAGCGCTTGGCGAGTCCGAGGATGTCGCCCTGGCGGTCCCGCAACGGCGGAATCCGGATTTGCATGACGTTGAGGCGGTAATACAGATCCTCCCGGAACTCGCCGGTGCGGGTCATGGCTTTCAGGTTGCGGTGCGTGGCCGCAATCATGCGGACATTCACCTTGCGGCTCTGGGTTGAGCCGACCCGGCGGATCTCGTTCTCCTGCAGCACCCGCAGCAGGCGGGCCTGGGCTTCGGCGGGCAGTTCGCCGATCTCGTCCAGGAACAGGCTGCCGCCGTCGGCGGCCTCGATCAGGCCGGTACGGGCCGAGACCGCCCCGGTAAACGCGCCTTTCTCATGACCAAACAGCTCGGACTCGATCAGGCTTTCCGGAATGGCGGCACAGTTGACCGAAATCAGCGGCTTGGCGGCGCGGGGGCTGAGCAGGTGCAGCGCCCGGGCGGCCAGCTCCTTGCCGGTGCCGGACTCGCCCTGGATCAGCACGGTGGTTTCCGTCGGCGCGACTTTGCGGATCAGGGTAAATACCTTCTGCATGGCCTCGCATCGGCCGTACATGATCTGCGCCGGGTCCGACTCTTCGGCCTGGTCCCGGGCGTTGGTATCCGCGCCGGACGGACCGGTCTGGCCGTTCGGTTGCCGCGCCAGGATGTTTTCCACCGCGGCGAGCATTTCGTCGTGATCGAACGGCTTGGCGATGTATTCCACGGCCCCCATTTTCATCGAGTCGACGGCTGAGCGCAGGCTGGCGTAGCTGGTCATGATCAGCACCGGCGTGTTCGGTGCCAGGCGAATCAGCTCGGTGCCGGCGGCGCCGGGCAGGCGCAGATCGGAGATGATCAGGTCGAACTGATCCGGTTCGTGATCGCGCTCGGCCTCTTCCACCGAGCGGGCATCGGCGACGTCGTAGCCGGCGTGCTGGAGCAATTTGCGCACGGCGGAGCGGATAATGTCTTCGTCTTCGACGATCAGAATGCGAGGCATATTGGTTCTACAACCCTTGGTTCTGGCTGGCAGGGGCGTCGGCGGTCTCCGGCCGGTAAGCGGGCAGCCTCAGCCGCACACAGGTGCCGGTGCCCGACTCGGGATGGGCCGGGCTTTCGACCTGAATGTTGCCATAGTGTTCTTCCACGATGCTGTACACCAGCGACAGTCCGAGACCGGTGCCCTCGTTCGGGGCTTTGGTGGTGTAAAACGGCTCGAAGATATGGTCGAGCTGGTCTTCCGGAATCCCGGACCCCTCGTCAACGACCTCGATGATAGCGGAGTAATCGTCGCCGTTTCCACCGATGCGAACGCTGCTTCCGGGCGGTGACGCATCCCGGGCGTTGGCCAGCAGGTTGACGAACACCTGCACCAGCCGCTGTTCGTCGCCGAGGACTGCAAGATCCTTCGGGCAGTCGTTGTGGTAGCGGATGCCAAGGCCTTTGTCGCTGAGTGACAGCAGGTTGATGGACTCCTCGATGCAGCGGTGAAGGGACACCGGCTCGTAGCGATTGGCGTGGGCATGATTGCCGCTGCGGGCAAAGTTCATCAGCGATTGCAGGATGGCCGAAATCCGGCGAGTCTGCTGCTGAATCTGATCGGCGGTGGCCAGAATGTCGGGGTCGTCGGTCTCCAGTTTCAGATTCTGCGCCAGCGACGAAATGCCGGTGACCGGATTGCCGATCTCGTGTGCCACCCCGGCGGCGAGACGACCAACCGAGGCCAGACGTTCACTGTGCATCAGCTCGTCTTCCAGCAGGCGGGTTTCGGTTTGATCCTCGACCAGAATGATGCTGCCGCCCTCCGGATGATCCGGACCGCTGAGTGCGGCTTTGTGCAGATTCAGCCAGTGCGGTTTGCCGCGCAGATCCAGCCGGTGTTTGTACCGGTGCAGTTCGTCGCCCCGATTGAAATCGTCCAGCAGCAGGTGCCAGTGTTCGGGGAGTGCGGTCAACCGGGCGCCCACCACGTCGTCGGCGGTGATGCCGGTCAGCTGTTCCATGGCGGTGTTCCACATCAGGATTTCGCCGTCTTCGCCGACCGAACAGGCGGGTATGGGCAGGTTTTGCAGCGTTTGCCGATAGTGGCGCCGGAGGTTGTCCAGTTCCCCGGCCAATCCGGTGAGCTGGCTCTGATAGTCGCCCAGTGCCCGCTCAACGTACCGGATGTCCTGGCCGGTATTGCCTCCGGCCATCGGCTTGAAACCCAGATGACGCTTGACCATGTCCCGGGCGACCGAGGGGCCGAGCAGGCCCGACAGGTTGGCTTCGATCTGATCCCGCAGGCGCCGCAGCTGGTAGGGTCGGTATTCGACATTGGGCAGTTTCAGCTGGGTCAGGGCGCGCTCGACTTCGCGCTTTGCAACCCCGGGGCCGAGCGGCTCCGACAGCTGTTTGATGAAGTCGGCGGACGAGCTGGCCAGCAGTTCCCGGCGCTGGGGTCGGGACAGGGCGCCAAGGGAACAGGCCTGGGCGGCGCTGGTTTCTTCCGCGGAACTGACGCTCAGAACCGAAACCAGAGCAAAGACGGAGACGTTCGCGGTCAGGCTGATGAAGGTGAAAATGTGCCAGTTGCTGTAATCCGGCGTCAGCGGCAACGCCAACAGTGCCAGCGGGTCGATGGTTTGCGAAAACGGCAGCACCAGGGTGACCAGCCAGATCAGCAGACCGGTCACCAGCCCGGCGATCAGGCCGCGTCGGTTGCCTTCCGGCCAGTAGATCACCCCCAGGGCTCCGGGCAGGAGCTGGAGCATGCCGGACAGCGAAATGGCGCCGAGGATGGCCAGATCCAAATCCTGGCCAATGGTCTCGTGAAACAGCAGCGCGAAAAACAGGATGACGGCGATCAGCAGCCGCTTGATCCATTGCAGCCAGCGGTAGATGTCGGCCTGGTCTTTCGGGGTTTTGACCGGCAGCACCATGTGGTTGAGCACCATGCCCGCCAGCGCCAGGGTGCTGACGATCATCAGGCCGCTGGCCGCCGACAGCCCGGCAATGTACATCAGCAGGGTCAGTGCCGGGCTGTTCAGGGCCTGGGGCAGGCCAAGCGCGTAAAAGCTCGGGCTGGTGTCGACCGTCAGAGCCTGCCCACCCCAGAGAATGATCGGCACCGGCAGGGCCAGCAGCAGCAGATACAGCGGCAGGCCCCAGCTGGCCTTGGCCAGCGCTTTCGGCGACGGGTTTTCGCTGAAGGTCATGTGGTACATGTGCGGCAGCACCAGCGCAGCGGCAAAGGACATCAGCATCAGCGCCCGCCAACTGCCATCGTCGATGGTCATCGGCATGCTGCCGCTGGCCGCCTTGTTGTGGGCAAGCCACTGTTCGAGCCCGTCCAGACCGTCAAACACGCTGAACAGCACGACCGCCCCGAGCGCCAGCAGGGCAACCAGTTTCACCAGCGAATCGAACGCCATGGCCAGCACCAGGCCCTGATGGTTCTCGGAATCGTGATCCCGCCGGGCTCCGAACAGGATGGCAAACAGCAGCACAATGACGCAGAACAGCAGGCTGATCGCCTTGGGGGAAGTGTCGGGTGCGAGGATGCTGGCGGACCGCGCCACCGCCTGGATCTGCATACTCAGCAGGGCGAGGATGGCCCCCCCGGAACACAGGGTGACCAGGGTGCCGGCCCATTGGCTGCGGTAGCGATAGGCAAACAGGTCGGCCAGCGACGTGAGCTGATAGGCACGGCCGATGCGCATGATCGGATTCAGCAGCACCGGCGCAAGCAGGAAGGCGCCACTGATGCCCAGATAGTAAGCCAGGAAACCGTAGCCGGATTCCGCGGCCATGCCGACGGCGGCGTACACCGCCCAGATGCCGGCATAGACCCCGAGGCTCAGGCTGTACACCAGCGGGTGGCGGACCCAGTGCCGGGGCAGCAGCCCCTGCTCGGTGACCCAGGCCACGCCAAAGAGCAGGCTCAGGTACAACAGGCTGGCCAGCAGCAGGCCGGTCGCGCTAAAACTCATTCGGATCCCGCCGCCATTCCAGCCAGAAACCAATCGCGATCAGGCCTGCCCAGATGACATAAGGGCTGTACCAGGCGTTGCCCGGAGAGGTCCACCAATCCAGGATGTTGGGCGAAAAAACGTAAATGGCCAGGACTAACAGGAAGACCAGACGGTAGATGTACATCAGGCAAGCTGTCCGCGCTGAAGTTGGTGACAGGTGTTATACCACGGTGGTCAGCGGGATGTCAGGTCGATGGCGTCCCGGCGCCAGTGCGCGATGGCCCAGTCCAGGAGGGTGTCCACGCGGGCGGTTGCCAGATCCGCGGGCGGATGTTGATTCAGTGCCGACAGCGCCCGGTACAGGTTGTCACTGGCCTTGCGGTCGTCGAGCGCGGGCGCGTGGGTCTGCTTGCTGAGTTTCTGGCCCTGGGCGTTGCGGATCACCGGGATGTGCAGCCAGCGTGGCGGCTGGGCGCCGAGGGCCCGGTAGATCTGCTGTTGCTGGGCAGTCATCTCCAGCAGGTCGGAGCCACGCACCACGTCGGTGATGCCCTGGTCGATGTCGTCCACCACCACGGCCAGCTGATAGGCGTAAAAGCCTTCCTTGCGCAGCAGCACCGGATCGTCCAGCTCGGCCCGCACCGGCTGGCATTGCGGGCCCAGCAGCTGGTCCTGCCAGTGGCAGGTGTCGTCGTCCAGGGCAAAACGGACGGCGTAGGGGCGCTCGTTCGGAGTGCCGTTGCCGGACCGGCAGTGGTGTGGATGCCGCCCGCCGTTGGCCTGCAATTCCTTGCGTGAGCAGACGCAGCGGTACGCCCGGCCCTGTTCGAGCAGGGCAAGGATGGCGCTGTGATAGGCGTCGTGACGCCGGGATTGAAACCGAACCGGTTCGTCCGGGACCAGGCCGTGGGCGTCCAGGCTGGCGAGGATCTGGCCGGTGGCCTCGGGGGGCTCCCTCAATGGGTCCAGGTCTTCGATGCGGATCAGCCACTGGCCCTGGTGCCGGCGGGCTTCAACGTAGCTGGCAAGCGCGGTGACCAGGGAGCCGAAATGCAATGGCCCGGTCGGGGAGGGGGCGAAGCGGCCTCGGTAGCGCGGGGTGGGCATCAAGGGGCGGTCTGCCGGCTACCCGTTGTTCTGGCGGCCGGCAGCGTCAGGATCGGATCAGATACCGGTCTGGCGTTCGCGGATTTCCGCCAGCGTCTTGCAATCAATGCACAGCGTCGCGGTGGGGCGCGCTTCCAGCCGGCGGATGCCGATCTCAACACCACATTGGTCGCAGTAGCCGTAGTCGTCTTTGTCGATGCGATCGATGGTCTGATCAATCTTCTTGATCAGTTTACGTTCCCGGTCCCGGGTGCGCAGTTCCAGGCTGAACTCCTCTTCCTGGGTTGCGCGATCGCTCGGATCGGCGTAGTTTGCGGCGTCTTCCTGCATGTGGTGCACGGTGCGGTCCACTTCTTCCATCAGTTCCTGCTTCCATTGCAGCAACAGATTTTTGAAGTGCTGCAGCATGTCAGCACTCATGTAGTCTTCACCCTTCTTCATTTCGTACGGGGTGAAGTTGGTAAAACGTTCGCGTTGTTCTGCAGTGTTTGCCATTGAACCCGGCCTCTTGTTTGTACTTCACAAGAACGGTCTGCTTCCCTTCGCGCCAGCCTGCAGCGGCGCGAACGTACCCTGGAGGCAGCATTCGTCCTGAAACGGGAATTTGCGGAAAATAGCAGATAAGTTGCGGGGGTGCCAGCCTTGTGGTGCCCACTTTTTAAACGGAGATGGCATGAACTTTCCCGAGCCCCTGGTGCCCGGCACCCTCATTCGTCGATACAAACGCTTTCTGGCCGATGTCCGGCTGGCCGACGGCACGGAAGTGACCGCCCACTGCCCGAACACCGGCTCCATGCTGGGCTGCCAGCCGGACAACGGCAGGGTCTGGTTGAGTCGCAGCGACAACCCCAAGCGCAAGCTGCGTTACACCTGGGAGCTGGTCGAGACCGGCCCCGGTGAGCTGGCCTGCGTCAACACCGCGCGCCCCAATGCCCAGGCGCGCGATGCCATTGAGGCCGGGCGCATTCCGGCGCTGGCGGGCTACGGCCGCTGCCGGACGGAGGTTCGCTACGGCGACGAGAAAAGCCGGATCGATCTGCTGCTGAGCGATCACCCGACACGACCGGACGCCTGGGTCGAGGTGAAAAACGTGACGCTGCTGCAGGATGGCAGGGGCTACTTCCCCGATGCAGTCACCACCCGTGGGCAAAAGCACCTGCGCGAGCTGATGGCGCAGGTAGCCAACGGCGACCGGGCGGTATTGCTGTTCGTGGTCAACCACACCGGCGTCCGGGAAGTCCGGCCCGCCGATCATATCGACCCGGATTACGGTCGGCTGCTCAGGGAGGCCGTCGATGGCGGTGTGGAGGTGGTCGCGTATCGGGCCGATCTGGTTGGGCCGGATGGCGAACCGTCCGGCTCGCTGGCGCTCGGTGCGGCGGTTCCGGTTACTCTGGAAGCCTGATCTGCCAGTGCCCATCCCGTTCTCGAACCTCCAGTGCGGTCAGCGCATCGCCCTGGCACGGCCCGGCAATGCACTCTCCGGTCGAGGGTTTGAACAGGGCGCCGTGGGTCGAGCACTGGATGAACAGGTTGTCGGCGTCCATAAACCGGCCGGGCATCCAGTTCAGCTCAATGCCCAGGTGCGGGCAGACGTTGAGATAGGCCCGGGCGACAGTGCCGTCCAGAAACAGAAAGCCGGTCAGCGGCATGTCCTCCGGCGCCCGGGGGCTCGCCGTCAGGCGAAACTCCCGAAACTGCCCGGGGCACAGCTCCCGGGTCTCGCAAATCGTTTGCCAGGTGGGCGGGGTGTTGGTCATTTCCCGGTGTTATAGCGCATGCGGGTGCCGTGATTGAGCGACATGACAATTTCGTCCGCATGCAGCTCTTTGGGGAAAAAACAGCCAGAGATTTTGGCCCCGGCGATGCTGGCGCCTTCCATCAGGGACTGGCTGAAATCAATGCCGCGGATGTCGGCACCGCGAAAGTAGGCGTGCCGCAGGTCCAGGCCGCGAGCGTCCATGCCCCGCAGATCCAGACCCCGGAAGTCGCCGTGGGAAAAGCTCGGCAGTTCATTGGTTTTCGCCTTGGCGGCGTTAAAGGCCTTCATGTCCTCGCTGCGAATCAGCTCATACAGCGGGTGGTCGATGGTTCTTACGGCGTCGTTGTCCATATCCTACCTCGTCTCTGTGCGGATGATCTGGCGGCTGGCAGCACAGCCTATTAGCTGGTTTGCAATCCGAAGTGTTGGCGAATGCGATCCGCGACGGCTTCGGCCACATGCTCTTCGTGGGTGAGCAGGTGAATGGTGTGGGTTTTTTCCCGGTCCGTGAGCGGTTCAAACCAGCTTTGCTGGGCGTCGAGCAGCGCTTCGGTGGCTTCCGAAGCGTCGCCTTTGCGATTGCGGATCCACTCGCGGCGCAGCGCCTCCGGGGCCTCGCAATGCAGCAGCGCAAAGGGTACGCCCTGCTCCTCCGCCACCGTCTCGATCAGGTCGCGCTCCTGTTTCCGCAGGCAGGCGGCGTCCACAATCACCGGCAGGCCGGCGGCCAGCAGATCGCGGGCCAGCCCGGCAAGACGCTCGTAGGTCTGGCTGTTGGCCTCCGGGGTGTACAGGTTGCCGCCGGTCGGGGACTGGCTGTTGTCGAGCGGTTTCAGGCCATGCAGGCGCTTGCGTTCGACATCCGAGCGCAGCCGGATCAGCCCCAGTTCGCCGGCCATGGCGGCGCTGACGCAGGTCTTGCCGCTGGCGGACAGTCCGACGGTGGCCAGCAAGTAAGGGTTGGGGATGGCGCTGTAGTCTTCCGCCAGTTGCACGTAGTCCCGGAATCGCTGCGTCAGTGCGGCTTTCTCGTCGTCGGCCAGGCCGGGATTGGCGCGGGTAAAGAGCGCTATCTTGGCGCGCACCATAGCCCGGTAGGCCTTGTACAGCGGCAGCAGGGGCAGGGCGTCGAAGTCGCCCCGGTATTCCAGGTAGGTGTTGAGCACCAGATTGGCCAGGGCATGCTCCTGACGCGACTCCAGATCCATCAGCAGAAACGCCAGGTCGTTGATCACATCGATCCAGCGGAACGGTTCGTTGAATTCGATGCAGTCAAACACCGTCACCTGACCATCGAACACGGTGATGTTGGCCAGATGCAGGTCACCGTGGCATTCGCGCACGAAGCCGTTGGCCCGGCGCTGGCTGATCCGGTCCCGGTGCTGGGCGAAGGTGGCCTGGGTCCAGCCTTCGAGATTGTCGAGCTGGGCCCGCAGTGCCGGATCGTCGTCCGCCAGCGGGCGGATCTGCTCGAAATTCTCCGCCATGGCGGCGTACACCGCCTCCGGGCTGCCCCAGGGCGCGTCGTCGGCGACTGTGGGAATGCGCTCGTGGAACTCGGCGGTCTGGCGGGCGACGCTGGTCAGCAGCGCGGGCGTCAACTGATGCCGTTCCTGCAGCCGATCGAACAACTGATCCTGATCGAACTGCCGCATCTTGATGGCGTATTCGAACGGTTCGCCGTCGCCGCCGAGGACCGGCTGGTCCGGGGTGCCGGTGATCGGTACAACCTCAAGATAGAGTGGGGCGGCCAGCCGGCGGTTGAGTCGCAGCTCCTCGTCACAGAAGTGACGCCGGCGTTCCAGAGTGGAGAAGTCGAGAAAGCCGAAGTCCATCGGCTTCTTGATTTTGTAGGCGTAATCGCCGGTGAGCAGCACCTGGGAAATGTGAGTCTCGATGACCTGGAAATCCCGGACCGGATGATCAAACCGCTCCGGATCCTGTAAAGCCTCGATCAGCGTCTTGCCGGCGGTGTCACTCACGTTGCGCTCCTCACGTTCCCTGAACTTATTGATTTTTGAAGCCCTATCATAACGGGCAGATTACAGAAATAACACACAACGGGCCTGCCGCGCGGTCGATTCGGTTCGATATAATCCGGCCATGCCAAAATCAAAGACTTCCCGCACTTCCAAGCCCAAGAAACCCCAAACCCGCCGGCGTTCCCGTGTCTGGCCGTTGCTCTTTCGCGCCTCGCTGATTGGCCTGGTCCTGTTGGCGGGCTGGATGGTGTATCTGGACGCGGTGGTGACCGACCGCTTCGAAGGCCGCCGGTTCGAGGTGCCGTCCCGAGTCTACGCCCGTCCGCTGGAGTTGTACGAAGGTGCCAGTGTCAGCGCCGGGGCCTTGCAGCGGGAACTGGAACTGGCGGGCTTCCGGCGGGGGGATGGTGTTCGGCCGGGCAGCTATCAGCGCCGGGGCGATCAGTTCGTCATCAGCACCCGGGGCTTTCGGTTCCCGGATGGCGCCGAGCCCCGGCGCCGCTTGACGCTGACCGTGTACGGCGACCGTGTCCGTAATTTCCGGGTGGTCAGCGGTGAGTCATCGCCGATTGTGCGCCTGGCGCCGGCGCAGATCGGTGGCATTTATCCCGCCCACAAGGAAGACCGTATCCTGGTGCAGCTCGACGAGGTGCCGGCGTTGCTGCCGGCCACTCTGATGGCGGTCGAAGACCGGAATTTTTACGACCACTTCGGCATTGCACCGCTGTCCATCGCCCGCGCCATGCTGGCCAACATCCGCGCCGGCGGTATTGTTCAGGGCGGCAGCACCCTGACCCAACAGCTGGTCAAGAACCTGTTCCTCAGCCGGGATCAGACCCTGATCCGCAAGGGCAACGAGGCGCTGATGTCGCTGCTGCTGGAGTGGCATTACGAGAAGGACGACATTCTCGAAACCTACCTGAACGAAGTCTATCTCGGCCAGGCCGGAACCCGGAGCATCAACGGTTTTGGCCTGGCCAGCCAGTTCTATTTCGGCGAATCACTGCGGGATCTGGATGTGCACCAGATTGCCTTGCTGGTGGGCATGGTCAAGGGGCCGAGTTTCTACAACCCCCGCCGGCATCCGGAGCGGGCGCTCGAGCGCCGGAATCTGGTGATCTCGCTGATGGAAGATGGCGGCCTGATTGAGCCACAGAAAGCGGCGCAGGCACGTGGCCGGCCCTTGGGGGTGAGTCAGAAACCGTCCTATTCGGAGAACCGTTACCCGGCCTACATTGATCTGGTCCGGCGCCACCTGGCCCGTGACTACCGGGAGGAAGATCTGCGCAGCGAGGGATTGCGGATATTCACCACCCTGAATCCGGCCATTCAGCACGCCGCCGAGTACGCGGTTCGGGATACCTTACCGCGTCTGGCCCGCGGCGACACCCGCAAAGCCCTGGAAGCGGCCCTGGTGGTCACCGCCAAAGACAGCGGGGAAGTGCTGGCGCTGGTGGGCGGTAAAGACCCAGGCTTTGCCGGCTTCAACCGGGCCTTGGATGCGCGCCGGCCGATCGGCTCGCTGATCAAGCCGTTTGTCTATCTTGCGGCCTTGCAGCAGCCGGAGCAGTACACTCTGATTACCCCGGTCCGGGACAAATCCTTTGTGCTGGAATTTGACGATGGCCGGCGCTGGCAACCGAAAAACTACGATGGCGAAGAGCGCGGTGAGGTGCCGCTGCATCTGGCCCTGTCCCGATCGTACAACCTGCCGACTGTCCGGATCGGCCTGGAGGTTGGGGTCGATCGGGTTGCGGATATTCTGCAGGCGTTCGGGGTGACCTCGCCGATTTCCCGCTACCCGTCGATGCTGCTGGGCTCGGTATCCCTGACCCCCGTCGAAGTGGCGCAGATCTATCAGGGCCTGGCGACCGGCGGCTTCAATACGCCGCTGAGAACCATCCGGGAAGTCACCGATGCCAGCGGTGAGGCGTTGAGCCGGTACCCCCTGGAGGTGGATCAGGTGGCCGACCCGGCGGCTGTGCATCTGGTGCAGTACGCCATGCAGGAAACCATGCAGGAAGGCACCGGGCGTTCGGCCTACTACACGGTGCCGTCGGCCCTGAGCCTGGCGGGCAAAACCGGTACCACCGACGACGGCCGGGATGCCTGGTTTGCCGGCTTCAGTGGCGATGTGCTCGCGGTTGCCTGGACCGGCCGGGACGACAACGGCCCCACCTCGCTCACCGGTGCCAGCGGTGCCCTGCCGGTATGGTCGCAGTTTATGGCGCAGGTGCCACAGCACGGTTTTTCGCCGGTGGTGCCGGACGGCGTTGGCTACCACTGGGTGAACGCCGAGCGGCAGGCGTTGACCGACGAATATTGCGATAATGCCCGGCTGATGCCGTTTATCACCGGCAGCGAACCCCGGCAGGCGGTGTCCTGCAACGGTTCGATTCAACGACGCATTCAAAGCTGGTTTGAGGGGTTGTTCGAATGATCAAATCACAGAAGTTCCGTGCCGGCGCGTTCGGGGCGGCACTGTTGCTGGCCGGATGTGCCGCCGGCCCGGGGGGCTCTATCTACGTGCCGGTGGGCGGGGGCTCGCCCGGGGAGGCGCCCGAGCCCCCCCGCACCGCCCCCGACCAGCCCGCAGCAGAACCGGTCTGGCGTAAGAGTGAGCAGCCGGCGGCGCCGGTCGTACGCGAACCTGCCCGCAGCAGCGCACCGAGCTACCGGGAGTCCGGAGACAGCTTGTCGCCGGCGGCGGTCAGCCTGATTCGGGAGGCGGACAGCCTGATTGCCCGAGGCGACAGCGCGACCGCCATTGCCCGGTTGGAGCGGGCGCAGCGCATTGCGCCGCGCTCCGCGGAGGTCTATTTCAAACTGTCCGAAGCCTACGTGGCCGACGGCCAGCTGGGCCGGGCCGAGCAGTTCACCCTGAAGGGGCTGTCGTTGTCCGGTGCCGACGCCCGGCTGCAGCGAGCCGGCTGGCTGCTGCTGGCGGATATCCGCCGGGCCCGGGGCAACGTTGCCGGCGCCGATCAGGCCGAAGCACGGGCCGCAGCCCTATAGATAGCAAGGTGCGGCCCGAAGGCCGCAGCTGATGGGGACACCACGTCAGACTTAAGGTTGCGTCGGAGCGGTGTCAAAGTTCACGGTTGTGGTTTCGCCGGCAACCACGGTGGCATTCTGGGCGCCGACGAAGGTCAGCTCGTCGTCTGCCGGCTGGCCTTCTGCCGTTTCGATAGCGTCGTCGCCGCAGGAGTAGCTGACGGTGTAGTCGCCCGCTGGAATGAACGCAGCGGTGTACTGGCTTTCACTCTCGTCCGCGTTGTAGCGGACTGGCACGGCAACGAGAGGCTCGTTG
>JBPEXU010000311.1:0-3535 GCA_052031225.1 Marinobacter sp.
AGAGTCCGTTTCAGCCCCGATGCCGCTGACAAGCCGGTTGGCCCGGAGCCTGGTGCTCAAGCAACTGAGCCAGCTGGAGAACGGGGAGCTGACGATTCGGGAACCGGGTCGGGCGCCGCTGGTGCTTGGGGACGGAAACCGCCGCCACGCTCCGGCGGAGCTGGTTATCCACGATCACAGCACCTGGCGCGATTTGCTCACCGGGGGCAGTATCGGGGCCGCGGAGGCGTATGTCGCGGGCGATTGGTCAAGTCCGGATCTGGTCGCCCTGCTGCGCTTCTTCAGCCGCAACATTGACCGGATGAATGCCTTTGAGGATCGCTTCAGCTGGATCACCAAGCCCGCCTTGAAAGGCCTGCACTGGCTCAACCGCAACACCCGAACCGGCTCCCGGAAAAACATCAGCGCCCATTACGATCTGGGCAACGATCTGTTCGAGACCTTCCTCGACCCGACCATGATGTATTCCTCCGCCATCTACCCATCGGAGCAGGCCACCCTGGAGCAGGCCGCCGTTTACAAGCTGGATACCATTTGCCGCAAACTGGATCTCAAACCCGGCGACCGGGTGATCGAAATCGGCACCGGCTGGGGCGGCTTCGCGCTGCACGCCGCGAAGCACTATGGCTGCCATGTCACCACCACAACCATTTCCCGGCAACAGCACGACCTGGCCGCCGAGCGAATTGCAGAGCAAGGCCTGGGCGACCGCATCACCCTGCTGTTTGACGACTATCGGGATCTTGCCGGCCAGTTCGACAAACTGGTGTCCATCGAAATGATCGAAGCGGTTGGCCCCCAGTTCCTCGACAGTTATTTCGCCCAGATCGACAGCTTGCTGAAACCGGACGGGCTCGCACTGATTCAGGCCATCACCATGCCGGAGCAGCGTTACGCCCGGGCGCTGAAAAACGTCGACTTCATTCAGCGCTATATTTTCCCGGGCAGTTTCATACCCTCCTACGGCGCCATTCTTGCCTCGGTCGCCGCCCGGACCGACCTGACCCTGACCCACGCCGAGGACATCGGATTCCACTACGCCCGAACGCTTAACGACTGGTGCCGACGGTTCCTGGCGCATAGCGATCGGCTCGCCTCGATGGGCTACGATCAGCCGTTCCAGCGCCTCTGGCAGTTCTATTTCGCGTACTGCGAAGCCGGCTTCCGTGAACGGGCCATCGGCGTCGCTCAGTTGGTTTTCGCCAAGCCGGGCAACAAGCGCCCGAACATCCTGAGTCAATGATTGCCTCCGCAACCGTCCGCAACGCCACCAACTTCGTCCTGTTTCAGGTGGGATGGCTGGCCTGTGTGCTCTACCCGAACCGATTGTCGGTCCTGTTGGTGCTCGGCCTGCTGGCGCTGCATCTCGCGCTGGTCAGCCGGCACCGGTGGGGTGAGCTGCAATTTATCGGCCTGGGAACGGTGCTGGGCGGCGCGCTGGACACGCTCTGGTTCCAGACCGGAGTGTTGGCTGCCTCAACCGCGGAATACGCCGTTGTGCCGCCCTGGCTGCTGGCGCTCTGGGCGATGTTCATGACCACCCTGTGCCACTCGCTGAACTGGGTCAGTGCCCGGCGCTGGTTGCCCTTCGTGCTCGCCCCGATCGCCGGCCCGTTTGCCTACTGGTCCGCCAGTAAACTGGGGGCCGTTCAGCTTCCGGACCCAGCGTTGTCCCTGCTGGCACTGGCCTTCGGCTGGCTGGTGCTGTTCCCGCTGCTGCTGCAGTTGCGCAAGATGCTGTATCCGGAGCTGGTGGCATGAATCCCGCCGCAGCCTTGGTCATCGCCGGCCTGATCCTCGCGGCACCGGCCCAGGCGGCGCGGTTCGAGTTTGAGGGCGTGGCCCGCAACCTCGCCGGCACCGAAACGCTTTACCGTGAAAAGCACGAAGTTAGCGGCGAATGCCGACAAGGCCGGTTCGTTCCCATCGAGCACCGGGTTCACTACCACCGCAACGGTACCGCCGAGCCGTTTGCCAGCAAGAACCTGCGCTACCAGGGCTCGCTGTTGCGCCCGGCGATGGACTTCCGGCAACCCACGTTTGCCGAAGCGCTGTCGGTTGAGTATCCCTCGGAATCCGCGCTCGAAATCACTTGGCGCACGCCGAATGCCGAGACCCGTCTGTATCGGATCGGCTACGGTGACGATGTGGTCGTGGACGCCGGTTTCGACAATCTGGTGCGGCGCCACTGGGCCAGCCTGGCGGCCGGGGAGCGCGTGAATTTCCGGTTCCTCGGTCCGACCCGGGGCGAGCACTACGCCTTTGCCCTGGAACGGGTGGACAGTCCGGCCATCGAAGCAGCTCTGGAAGTGCGCATCCAGCCCACGGGCCTGCTGCTCCAGTTTCTGGTCGACCCGATCTATCTGGGGTACAACGCACGCGGTGCGCTCACCGACTACCTTGGCCTCACCAACATCCGCCAAAACGCCGACGGCAATTACCAGGCCCACATCCGCTATACGGTCCAGCAATACCCGGATTGTGAACTGACTCCCTGACGCTGTCGGTACTGCCAAGGCGGTAACGGCCTGCCAGTGTGTTAAACTCCGCGGAAATTCTCGCCATTGGAGTCGTTACCGCCATGATGTTCGTGTCATTCAACGTCAACAGCATTCGCACCCGCCTGCACCAGCTGGAGGCGGTGGTGGAATCGTTGAACCCGGACGTGATCGGCCTGCAGGAAACCAAGGTGACCGATGCGGAGTTTCCGGTAGAGGACATTCACCGACTCGGATACCGGGTCCATTTCCATGGCCAGAAGACCCACTACGGCGTTGCCCTGCTCTCCCGGATGGAGCCGGAAGCGGTACAAAAAGGTTACCCCTGGGACGGTGACGACGCCCAGCGGCGGCTGATTACCGGCCGGTTTACCGTCAACGGCAGTCCGCTCACCGTCATCAACGGGTATTTCCCGCAGGGGGAAAACCGGGATCACCCGGTCAAGTTCCCCGCCAAGCAAAAATTCTATGCGGATCTGATGCGTTACCTGGATGAATTGAAACAGCAGGACGGCCATGTGATCGTTATGGGCGACATGAACATTTCCCCGACCGACAAGGACATCGGCATCGGCGCCGACAACGCCAAACGCTGGCTGCGCACCGGCAAGTGCAGTTTCCTGCCGGAAGAGCGGGAATGGCTCGGACAGGTGGAAAGCCGGGGCTACACCGATGTCTATCGCCACCTGCACCCGGATGACGCCAACACCTTCAGCTGGTTCGACTATCGCAGCCGCGGCTTCGAGCGCGACCCCAAGCGCGGCCTCCGGATCGATTTGATTATGGCGAGCGACAGCCTGCTGCCCAAGGTACGGGAAGCCGGCGTTTCTTATGAAATTCGTGCCATGGAACGGCCGTCGGACCACTGTCCGGTCTGGGCCCGTTTCGATCTCTGACGCGGCCCGCCTGTCATGGCCAAAATCAAGACCCGGGACCGGATTCTCGACACCAGCCTGATGCTGTTCAACAGCGTTGGCGAGCCCAACGTGACCACGCTGCTGATCTCCGATGAGCTGGACATCAGCCCGGGCAACCTC
>JBPEXU010000312.1:0-4847 GCA_052031225.1 Marinobacter sp.
GCCAGGGGCCGGAGCCGGACAGCCCGCCCCGGCCCCTGGCCGACATTCTGCGCGCCCGGACCCTGTTCACCTACGACGGTGAGTGGCGCCGGGCCCACGCCCCGGAACCGGAGCCGGAGGCGCCGGAGCCACTGCCTTATCAAGCGCCGGAAGAACCGATCACGTTGAACGAACTGGCCAACTTCCTGCGCCGCCCGATCGAAACCTTCTACCAGCGCCGGCTGCAGGTGCGGTTCGAGGACATCGACGACCAAGACACCGACACCGAAACCTTCGATCTGGACGGCCTGGCGCGCTGGCGACTGGACAACGAACTGATCCAGGACGGCGTGCTCAAGGCCGACTCCGTCGACGATCTGGCCGACCGGCTCGGGCACATTCTCGACCGCATGGCGCGCCGGGGCGACCTGGGCATGGGCATCACCGAACACCGGTTGCGGCAGGAACTGTCCGGGCGCCTGCCGGATCTGTTCGAGCGCTATCAGAGCGCCCTGGCCGAGTGGCCGACGCCATGGTCCGAGCCGCTGACCGTCAGCTACCGGTTCCGTAACGACACCGGTGAAGTCACCCTGGCCGATCTGATCGACCAGCTGCGCACCGGCCCGGACGGCCAGCACTGCCGGCTGGTGGTGGCACGCGCCAGCCTGCTGTCCGGCTCCGGTGGCAGCAAACGGGTGCGCTACGCCAACCTGATGCGCGACTGGGTCAGCCACCTGGCCGGCCAACTCAGCGGCCAGCCGTTTACCACCGTGATCCTGGCCAAGGAGGAAAACCGCCGGTTCCTGCTGCCCCCGCTGTCCGAGGCCGACGCCAAAGCCCATCTGGACACCCTGCTTGGGCACTGGATGACCGCCACCACCCGGCCGCTGCCGCTGCACTGCAACGCCGGGTTCGCCTGGCTCCACAGTTACCACCAAAGCAAGACCTATCGGGGTGACCCGGAGCGCGCCCGGGACGAGGCCGAAACGGCCTATCAGGCCGCGCTGGAGCGGGACACCGGGTACCTCCGCGCCGCGTTCGAGACGCCGGAGCGGCTGCTGGCGAGCGGCGAATTCGAGCCCCTGGTGACCGATCTGTACCTGCCACTGTGGCAGGCCGAGCAGGGCACCCCGGCCGGAGGCCTTAGATGAGCCAGCGCAACCCGAATCTGGACCCGTTGACCCTGCCGCTGAACGGCAGCACCCTGATCGAAGCCAGCGCCGGTACCGGCAAAACCTTCACCATCGCCATCCTGTATGTGCGCCTGGTGCTCGGCCACGGCCAGCCCGACGACCGCGCCCTGGCCCAGGGCGTACTGCCGCCGAACCTGCTGGTGGTGACCTTCACCGAAGCCGCCACCCAGGAGCTGCGGGATCGGATTCGGGCCCGCTTGACCCAGGCCGCCGAGGTGTTTTCCGAGCAGGCGCCGGCGCACCCGAGCGCCGACACCGAACTGCTGTACCGGCTCCGGGACACCGGCTACCCCGACCGGGCGAGCTGGCCGGCGTGCCGCAAGAAACTGCTGCTGGCCGCCGAATGGATGGACGAAGCCGCGGTGTCCACCATCCACAGCTGGTGCAACCGGATGCTGAGCGAACACGCCTTCGACAGCGGCAGCCTGTTCAAGCTCACCCTCGCCACCGACCAGAGCGATCTGCTCGACGACGTGGTGCGGGACTACTGGCGCACCTTCATTTACCCACTGCCGCCGACCCTGATGGCGGAGGTGCTGAGCCACTGGACCACGCCGGACGCCCTGCGCCAGGCGGTTCGTCCGCTGCTGACCGAGGCCGGACCGCCGGCTCAGACCCCGGCCCCGGTCCAGGCGGCGGTGGAAGCCGTGGTGCACCAGCGCCAGGCCCGGATCGCCGAACTCAAGGCCAAGCCCTGGGCGGACTGGCAGCCGGAGGTGGTCGAGCTGCTGCGCACGCTGAACAAGGACAAGCGCCTGCACGGCGCCAGCATGAAACCGATGATCGCCGCCTGGGACGCACTGCTGGCCTGGGCCAGCTCGGATCAGGCGCTGCCCGAGGGCCTCGACAAGGCCGGGTTGAACAATCAGACCCCGCAGGGCCTGGCCGCCAGACTCAAGGGCGACGCGCCGGTGCCGACGCACCCGGCCTTTGACGCCATCGGCGAGCTGATCGAGTTCAGCCGCCAGCCGCTCAGTGCCCGGGCCGACATCCTCCGACACGCCAGCCACTGGATTGCCGAACGGCTGGAGGCGGAGAAACAGCAACGTTCAGAGATGGGCTTCGACGACCTGCTCACCCGGCTGGATAGCGCCCTCCACGGCCCCCGGGGCGAGCAACTGGCCGCCACCATCCGCCGCCAGTTCCCGGTCGCGCTGATCGACGAGTTCCAGGACACCGATCCGATCCAGTACCGGATCTTCAACCGCATCTACCGGGTTCCGGACAACGACCCGGACACCTGCGTACTGATGATCGGCGACCCGAAACAGGCGATTTACGGGTTCCGCGGCGCCGACATATTCACCTATCTGGCGGCCCGCCAGGATGTCGCCGGGCGCACCTGGACCCTGGGCCGGAATTTCCGGTCGTCGGCGGAGATGGTGACGGCGGTCAACCGGGTGTTCGAACACGCCGACCGGCACAACCGCGACGGCGCGTTCGGCTTCGGCGCCGGCGAGCAAACGCCGCTGCCGTTCCAGCCGGTGGCGGCCAACGACACCGACCGCTGCTGGACAGTGCTGGATCAACCCCAGCCCAGCCTGACCTTCTGGCCGCTGGAACCCGACGACAAATCCGGCGCCGGTCGCAAAGGTCTGGCCAAAGGCCGCGCCACCGTCACCCTGGCCGAAGCCTGCGCCAGCGAAGTGGCGCGCCTGCTGGCGCTGGGGCAGCAGGGCAGGGCCGGCTTTGCCGATCGCACCCAGCCCCAGGATCTGGTGCCGGTGCGACCAAAAGACATGGCGATTCTGGTCAACAACCGCACCGAGGCGGCCGCCATCCGCGACGCCCTGAGCCAGCGCCGGATCAAGAGTGTGTACCTGTCGGACCGGGATTCGGTGCTGACCGCCAGCGAAGCCCGGGAAGTCCTCACCTGGTTGCGGGCCTGTGCCGAACCGCGCCAGCTCAGCCTGACCCGGGCGGCCCTGGCGACGCCGTCCCTGGGCCAGTCCTGGCACCGTCTGGACCGGTTGCTGACCGACGAACTGGCACTGGAGCGGGAAATCGAGCGGTTCCAGGGATACCAGAAACTGTGGCAGACCCAGGGCGTGCTGCCGATGCTGCGCCGGTTGCTGATGGATTTCGACGTGCCCGCCCGGCTGCTGCGACGGCCAGATGGCGAGCGCCGGCTGACCGATCTGCTGCACATCGCCGAGCTGCTACAGCAGGACAGCGTCACCCTCGACGGCGAACACGCGCTGGTGCACCACTACGCCCAACTGCTGCGCACCGCCGAGGAAGAGCACGAACACCGGACCCTGCGCCTGGAAAGCGACGCCGGCCTGGTCAAGGTGATCACCGTGCACAAATCCAAGGGCCTCGAATACCCGCTGGTGTTCCTGCCGTTCGGCACCGCGTTCCGGCCCGAAAGCGAGAAGCAGGCGTTCGTGCGCTACCACGACGATCAGGGCCAGCGGGTGACCGTGTTCGACCCGGCACCGGAGGATCTGGCCCGGGCCAATCGGGAGCGGCTGGGTGAGGATATCCGCAAACTCTACGTCGCGCTGACCCGGGCCCGCTACGCCACCTGGGTGGGGGTCGCGGCGATCGAGCGCTGGACCAGCAGCGCCCTGGGCTATCTGCTCGGTGGCGAAGCCGAGGCGACGTTGAGCCAGCGGTTGCAGGCCGTTGTCGCCGGCGAACCGGCGATGACTGTGGCACCGCTGCCGGCACCGGAGAGCCTGGAGTACCGCGAGCCGGCACCCGACGATCTCGGGCCGGCCCTGATTGCCGACCGGGAAGCCCGGGAGGACTGGCGCATCGCCAGCTACTCGGCGCTGGAATACACCGGTCTGGCCGGCACCGGTACGGTGCTGACCAGCGAAGCCGAGGACGCCGAAGCCCAGCACCTGATCGAGGAGGGCGGCGACGGGCTGAGCGCCGAGCTCCGGCCCCAACCCGAGCGCCGTTCGCTGCACCGTTTCCCCAAGGGAGCCGGGCCGGGCACCTTCCTGCACGATCTGCTGGAATGGTGTGCCGGACAGGGCTTCGACACCGTACTCAAGCGCCCCGAGCTGTTGCGGGATCAGCTCAGCCGGCGCTGCACCGCCCGGGGCTGGACCGACTGGGTCGAGACTCTGGAACACTGGCTGCTCCGCCTGCTCAGCACGCCCCTGCCACTGCCCCGGCAGCCCGGCCCGCAAGTGGCGCTGGCGGCGCTGACGAACGCCCGCCCGGAGCTGGAGTTCTGGTTCGAAAGCCGTCAGGTGGCGACCCGGACCCTGGATCGGCTGGTCTGTCGGCACACCCTCAAGGGTGCCGATCGGCCGCAGGTCGAGGCGACCCGGTTCAACGGCATGCTCAAGGGCTTTATCGATCTGGTGTTCGAACACGACGGACGCTATTACGTGCTCGACTACAAATCCAACAGCCTCGGTGACGACGATGACGCCTACACCGAGGCCGCCATGGCCCAGGCCATCCTCGACAAGCGCTACGACCTGCAGTACGCGCTCTATCTGCTGGCCCTGCACCGGCTGCTGCGGGCGCGGCTGCCCGATTACGACTACGACCGCCACGTGGGCGGCGCGGTGTATCTGTTCCTGCGCGGTATCCACGCCCCGGGCGCCGGTGTATTCACCGACAAACCACCCCGAGCGCTGATTGAACAGCTGGATGCCCTGTTCGACGGCGACGCGATCACCGGAGGGGCCGCCGCATGACCCGGAGCCGCCA
>JBPEXU010000313.1:0-3803 GCA_052031225.1 Marinobacter sp.
CCTGCACGCCCACAAGCAGGCCCGGGGTGTGGTGGGGTGCGAGCCCACGCTGTCCACATCGGTCTACCCCAGCCACAAAACCAACTGACCCGCGCCCATGGCGACATCGGCGCCGAACGCACGGGAGCACCAACGACTCCGGCTTTGGGACGGTCGCACCCTGGCGTACTCGGATTATGGCGCGCCGGACGGCTACCCCATCGTATTCGGCCACGGCATGCCCGGTTGCCGGTACGAAGGCGAGTTTCTGCATCAGCGTGCCCGACGCTACGGTTTCCGGATCATCACCCCGGACCGCCCGGGCATTGGTGGCTCCGATTACCAGCCGGGGCGAGTGCTGCTGGATTATCCCGACGACCTCCGGCAACTGCTCGACCATCTCCGGCTGCCGCGCTTCACCCACATTGGCTGGTCCAGCGGCGGCTCGCGGACCCTGGCCTGCGGCTATGCCCTGGCGGACCGGATGGATCTGGGCGTGTGCCTGTCGGGCTACACCCATTTCAGCGAGTTCCCGGGCCGGCAGCACCTGATTGAGGGCACCCGCTGGCCCGGGCCCCGGCTGGCCCGGCTCAGCCCGACGCTGTTGCGCCTCGTGGTTCGGCTGGTGGTCCGGCTGTTCCGGCACCATCCCGGCCTGTACATGCGGGAGGCGGAACAACTGGTCAGTGATCAGGACCGGCAGTTGCTCCGATTCTACCTCAAGGGCGAAACCTTCCGCCGGGATCAGTTGGTGTGCCTGAACAGTGGCGGCCAGGCCATCGCCACCGACCTGCTGACCGAACTGCGGCACTGGGGCTTTGAGCTGCACCAGGTGCGCAGCCCGATCTGGCTCTATCAGGGCGAACAGGATCCTTTTGTCTCAATGGACTATGCCCGCCATCTGGCCGACAATCTTGCCAATGCCGAGCTGACCCGGATGCCCGAGGCGGGCCATCTGTACCCGCTGTCCGAGGCGTTTCAGGATCACCTGTTCCAGCGCCTGCGCACGGCACTGGACACGCACCCAAGGAGCCCCAAAACGGATGACGAGCAACAAAGTTGATATCCACTACTGCACCGGCTGTCGTTGGCTGCTGCGCGCGGCCTGGATGGCCCAGGAACTGCTGACCACCTTTGAAGAGGACATCACCGAGCTGACGCTGCACCCGGGCACCGGCGGCATTTTCGAGGTCTGGGTAAACGGCAAACGGGTCTGGTCGCGTAAGGAAGACGGCGGATTTCCGGAGATCACCCAGCTCAAACAGCGGGTCCGGGACGAGGTGGCCCCCGACCGCTCCCTGGGCCATGCCGACGCCAAGCCCAACGTCTAGCGCAGGAGTATCCCATGTCCGATAACAACAACAGCCAGGGACAAATTCCAGAATTTGACTACATCGTGGTGGGCGCCGGCACCGCCGGCTGCCTGCTCGCCAACCGGTTGAGCGCCGACCCGGGCAACCGGGTGCTGCTGATCGAAGCCGGCGGCCGGGACAACTATCATTGGATTCACATCCCGGTCGGCTACCTCTACTGCATCGACAACCCCCGCACCGACTGGCGCTTTCGCACCGAACCGGACCCCGGTCTGAACGGCCGCTCGCTGATCTACCCGCGCGGGAAAACGCTCGGTGGCTGTTCCAGCATCAATGGCATGCTCTACATTCGCGGCCAGGCCCGGGACTACGACCAGTGGGCGGACATCACCGGCGACGACGACTGGAACTGGGCGCGCTGCCTGCCCGATTTCATGCGCCACGAAGACCACTACCGGCTCGACGACGGTGGCGACGCCGATCCGGATCACGCCCGCTACCATGGCCACGGCGGCGAGTGGCGGGTGGAGCATCAGCGCCTGCGCTGGCAGGTACTGGAGGACTTCGCCGAGGCGGCGGTGCAGGCGGGCGTGCCCCGAACCCGGGATTTCAACCGGGGCGACAACGAAGGCGTCGACTACTTCGAGGTCAACCAGCGCTCGGGCTGGCGCTGGAACACCTCAAAAGCGTTCTTGCGTGAGGCGCAGAAGCGCTCAAACCTGACCCTCTGGCACTCGACCCACGTGCTGGGGCTGCGATTGGACACCGACACCGGCGCCGCCCCCCGCTGCACCGGCGTGCGGGTCGAGCGCCACCATGGCCAGCAACTGGAAGCGCGGGCTACCCGGGAAGTGATCCTGTCCGCCGGGGCGATCGGCTCCCCCCAGTTGCTGCAATTGTCGGGTATTGGTCCGGCGGATCTGCTGCAGGCGCACGACATCCCGGTGGTCGTGGATCTGCCGGGCGTGGGCGAAAACCTGCAGGATCACCTGCAGATCCGCTCGGTGTACAAGGTCAAAGGCGCCACCACCCTCAACACCATGGCCAACTCGCTGCTGGGCAAGGCGCGGATTGGCCTGGAGTACCTGTTGAAGCGGTCGGGGCCCATGAGCATGGCGCCGTCCCAGTTGTGCCTGTTCACCCGCAGCTCGGACGACTACCGCCACGCCAACATCGAATACCACGTTCAGCCCCTGAGCCTGGACGCCTTCGGCCAGCCGCTGCATCCGTTTCCGGCCATTACCGCCAGTGTCTGCAACCTCAACCCGACCAGCCGGGGCTCCGTGCGCATCCGCAGCCGGGACCCGAAGGCCGCCCCGGCCATTGCCCCCAACTACCTGAGTACGGAGGAAGACCGGAAAGTGGCCGCCGATTCCCTGCGGGTGACCCGTCGCATCGCCGCGCAACCGGCGTTTGCCAAATACCAGCCGGAGGAATTCAAACCGGGCGTACAGTACCAGAGCGACGAGGAACTGGCTCGGCTGGCCGGCGACATCGGCACCACCATCTTTCACCCGGTCGGTACCACACGCATGGGCCGGCCGGACGATCCGCTGGCGGTGGTGGACCCGCACCTGAGGGTTCGGGGCGTGGCCGGGCTGCGGGTGGTCGATGCCGGTATCATGCCGACAATCACCAGCGGCAATACCAACTCACCGACCCTGATGATCGCGGAGAAGGCGGCACGCTGGATTCTGGCCGGAGACTGACAGCCGTCTCCGGCGGCCCTGACGTCAGCCGGCCAGGGCCACGATGTCCGGATACTCCCGCACCAGCGCGACCCGCTCGGCAGGGTCGGCCGACGACAGCGCCCGGACCTCGTTCACCATCGCCCGGGCCACGGTGTCGGCCTTGATGGCGCGGTACTTGTCGAGCGGACCGATCAGCACCCGGTTGATCAGAGGCATGGCTTTTTGCCCGAACTCCTCGGCCGTGCGGTGCTCCTGGCGCGAACCGAGCAGCAGGCTGGGGTGATAGATCGACAGGTAGGGAAAGTCCAGCGCCCGCACGGCATCCTCCAGCTCGCCCTTGACCCGGTTGTAGAAAATGGTGGAGTCCGAGGCCGCGCCGATGGCCGACATCAGCAGCAGCGCCCGGGCACCCTGCGCCCGCGCCAGCTTTGCCGCCGCCAGCGGGTAGCCATAGTCCACCGTGCGGAACGCCGCCTGGGAGCCGGCCTTACGAATCGTGGTGCCGAGGCAACACACCAGCGCATCCACCTGAAACAGATCGGGCTCGGCCTCCAGCCGGTCGAAGTCGACCACCCGCTGCACCAGCTTCGGGTGTTCGAGGGCCAGGGCGCGCCGCACCGGCACCACCACCGACGCCACCCCCTCGCAGTCCAGCAGCCCCCGGACCACCTGCTCGCCGGTCAGGCCCGTTGCCCCCAACACCATCACCTTCATGTTCGCACTCTCCCTCAGACGTTACCCATCCAGATTCAGCTGACGCCGGTACGACCGGGTCAAACGCGCCAGCCGTGCCTGATCCATCAGGATAGACGCCATTGGC
>JBPEXU010000314.1:0-1748 GCA_052031225.1 Marinobacter sp.
TGATGGAAAAAATGAGCGCCCCGGAACTGCAGATCTACCAGGCCCGGCAGGTGTACGAAGAAGCCCTGCACACCTGGACCTACCAGCACTGCATCGAGACCCTCAACCTGGACCAGAGCGACATCTACAACCGCTACCGTGTGGTGCCGGAAATCCACCGCAAGATCCAGGTCGCCAACCGGCGCCTCGACGCCGCCCTGCGCTCCGACATGAACCTGCACAACCCAGACGACCTGCAGGAATTCATCATGTCCTACCTGTTCTTCGCTGCCGTGTTCGAGGGCTGCTGGTTCTACAACGGCTTCAGCCCGATCTTCGCGCTCCAGCGCCGGGGCCTGATGCGCGGTACCGGGGAACAGTTGCAGTACATCCTGCGCGACGAGGCCATGCATTTCTCGTTTGGCCTCAAAGTGGTGAACCAGATCCTGGAAGAAGAAAATATCGCCCTTGACCCCAACGCCGTGCGCGAAATGTGGGACGAATCCGAAGCCGCGGAAACCGCCTACGCCAACTACGTGCTGCGCGACCCCATCCTGGGTTATTCCGCCGAGTACCACAGTGAACAGTTCCGCTTTGTCGCCAACCGCCGCGCCCGCACCGTGGGCCTGGAAGAACCCTTCCCCGGGGCGAAAAACGTCTCACCCTGGCTGGACGAGCAGGCCAATCTGCGCAAGGAGAAAAACTTTTTCGAAACTCGGGTCATTGAGTATCAAACCGGGGCGCAACTGGAGTGGTGACGGCTTACTGACCTTGAGTTGGCCGGACTGCTAACCGAGCGGACTGCGCACCCCGGCAAACCCCTGGCCCAGAACATGGGTGTAGATTTGTGTGGTGCGTAAGTCCGCATGGCCGAGTAAGTCCTGCACCGTGCGGATATCATTGCCCCGTTTCAGCAACTCCGTGGCGAACGTGTGCCTGAACGTGTGGCAACCGGCGCGCTTGCCGATACCCACCTCCTTTACGGCATTACGAACCGCTCTCTGAACAGACGATATGTGGCGGTGGTGCCGAGAAACATGGCCGAGATGATCGGTGCTTAGCGTAGGCGACGAAAAAAGCCACGGCCATTCCACGGCTTGCCCGGCATTGGGATATTTGCGCGCCAGTGCGAACGGAAGGCTGACAGGATGAACAAATTTTTCGCCGCGCTGTTTCCAGGCTACGCGAATGGATTCGACATGATCCTGTAGCGCCCCGACAAGGGTTGCCGGCATGAGCGTCGTCCTGTCTTTTGCGCCCTTGCCATCGCGTACGGTGATGACTCGCTGCTGGAAATCCAGATCTTTGATCCGCAACCGACATGCCTCTGTAACCCGTAGTCCGGAACCGTACATCAGAGAGGCAATCAGCTTGTTGGGTTCACTGAGCTGGCTAATGATTCGCATCGCCTCCTCATGAGTTAGCACGACCGGTAGTCTGCGGGGTTTTTTCGAGCGGACGACGTCGCCAATCTCTCCGAGCGGCTTGTCCAGCACCTTGTCGTACAAAAACACCAAAGCGTTCAGAGCCTGAGCCTGTGTTGCGGCAGCCACGTTACGGTTCACTGCAAGCCAGGTCAGAAACTCATTGACCTCCGGTGGCCCCATATCGCGAGGGTGCTTCATCTGGTGAAAACGAATGAAGTACCGGATCCAATACCAGTAGGTTTTCTCAGTTCGGATGCTGTAACGATTTACGCGAATGACCGCGTGCACCTGATCGCGCAAACGAGGCTGCTTTCCTAGCATCAGTATCGGCTCCTTGCCAAA
>JBPEXU010000315.1:0-1987 GCA_052031225.1 Marinobacter sp.
ATTGACAACACCAGCGATTACATCGCCAACCGGGTTTACGCCGGAGACCTCGATGGCAATCTGTGGGTGGCTGCGGAGTCGAGCAACGGCTGGGCGTCGGCGTACAAGCAAGGTGCGTCCCCGATTCCCTATGTCAGCGTCGGCAAACCGATCACCAGTGCTCCGACGGTCGGGCCGTCTGCGTTCTCCGGCAAGGATCCGAACCTGATGATTCTGTTTGGCACCGGTAAGTATCTGGAAACCAGCGACAGCAGCTCCACTCAGGTTCAGTCCTTCTACGGCGTGCTTGAGGAGGGGGATACCCGGAATACCCTGACTGAGTCGGACTTGGTGCTGCGTAATCTCCAGGTAGGCAGTGGCCAGGTCGATGGGGTGACTCAGCTGATTCGCTTCGCCGAGGGTGACAAGGTCGACTACGAAAGCAAACATGGTTGGTATGTGAACCTGCCAGTGCAGGGCGAGCGCATCGTCACCAACGGCGTGATTCGTGGTAATTACGTTTATGTGAGTACGCTGATTCCCAGCTCAAACCCCTGCCTGGGCGGTGGCGATGGCTGGATCATGGCGTTCGACATTCAGGAAGGCCTGGTTGGCATTAACGACAACGTTGGCGCCTTTGAAGACTCCACGTACAACGCCATGGGTTACAAAGTCGACGGGGTACCGTCCCAGCTGAAAATCTGGGACGAGTATCTGGCCTACGACTGTGCTGGTTGTGGTGCCCGGCTGGATTCCCTGCCGCCCTTCGGTCTGGCTCTGGGCCGAAAAGGCTGGCGTGAGCTGACTCAATGAGGATGGATGTTGAGACGATGCAAAAATTGAAGCGAGCAAGCAGTGGCTTCACGTTGATTGAGCTGATGATCGCGGTCGCGATCATCGGCATCATCGCGGCGATCGCCTATCCGGCCTATCAGGAAAGTGTCCAGCAGACCCGTCGCTCCAACGCGCAGGCGGACCTGATGGAGCTGGCGCAATGGATGGAGCGGCAGTACGCGCAGGACTATTCCTACCTGGAAGGGGGAAATCAGCCGGCGCTGCCATTCAACGTTTCACCACGCACCGGAACCACGTTCTACAACCTGAGCTTTGCGGGTAACGTGACCCAGAACACCTTTACCCTTCAGGCTCAGCCGACTGGCCCCCAGGCCACCGATCGGTGCGGTACGCTGACGTTGGATAACGCCGGCGCCCGCGGTGGCGCGGAAGCGGACTGCTGGTAAGCGTTAGCAGCTGACGTTGTCGCCATTCGCCTTGTTCGGGATACCATCACCATTGGTGTCCCGGGCGAGGCGAATCCTTCCTCCCCGACTGATCACCAGGTGCGCCGCGTTTTCGCTGTTTTGATCGTCCGGACACCAGGTAATGTTGCCAAGATCACTGAAAATCATCCCGTTAGGCCGATATTGAAAGTAGCTTCGGGACAGTGAGCGAGCCTTGCGTGTGCCCGAACCGGGCGTGGGCAGAATGCGAAAAACGTCGGTGTCGTTTTCAATTTGCCGTTGATTGCCGGTGTCGTAGAACGCGTAGAGAGGTGTATTCCAGTCTCGGCTGCATTTGCCTTCTGAGTTGACCGGGCAAACGGTAACGACCCGACCACTGAGGATGGATTGCTGACGGGCCAGGACGAAAAAGCCCAGCATGTCGTTTGCCTCGGCGGCGCGCCGGGAGTTGTCTATCAGGCTGGAAAAAGTGGGAACGCTGGATATCAGCAAAATGGAGACAATGGCAAGCGTAACGACGAGCTCAACAACGGTTAAGCCCCGATGTAATGTGTTCATCCATGAACCTCGGTTGTGAAGGTCTCTTCCTGAGACCGGATAAGTAAGACCTGAGCCAATTGACTTCGGGTTCCTGAGATTCTACCCCGCGCCTTACTCCATGCCCAGTTTCTTCAACCGATAACGCAGCGCCCGGAAGCTGATGCCCAATCGCTTGGCCGCTGCGGTCTTGTTCCAGCGCGTCGCTTCCAGTGCTTTTTCAATGGCTT
>JBPEXU010000316.1:0-3620 GCA_052031225.1 Marinobacter sp.
GGTATCCCCGACCGGAGTCCGGGGACTGATGATGCTGACCCGAACCACCGCCCGATACATCGGCATCAATAACCGCCTGGATGCCGAAGAAAGCATTCAGGGCGGCGCGCGCTACTTCAAGAAAGTGCACGCCCAAATCCCCGACCGCATCCCCGAACCGGACCGGACCTGGTTCGCCCTGGCCTCCTACAATGTCGGCTACGGCCACCTTGAGGACGCCCGCAGGCTGACCGAGGCTGCCGGCCGCGACCCGGACCGCTGGATGGATGTCAAAGAATTCCTGCCGCTGCTCGCCCAGAAAGAGTGGTACACCAAAACCCGCTTTGGTTACGCCCGTGGCCACGAGCCGGTGATCTACGTACAGAACATCCGGCGCTATTACGACGTGCTGGCGCGCATGACCGACCCGGTCGAGCCGCCGGACAACGAACCCACGTTTGTCTCCCTGGAGCGTGGCGAGCAATTGCCGGCCGACGACGCACCAGACGCCGAGACCGCCGGCAATGATCTGCGTGCCAGCCTGCCGCAGGAGCTGGGCATGATTCCTCCGACGCTGTAACCGGCCAGATCAAAGATCCTCGGGCGGCGCCGAGACCTCCAACGCCCGCTCAATCTGGGCCGAGGTAAACCCTCGTCGGCTTAAAAACCGGGCCTGCCTGGCCTTCTCATCCCAGGCATCACGCAGATCCGCCAACCCGAACCGGCGTTCCCGCAACCGAATCGCCCGGTCACACCAGTCGCTGTCCGCCATGTCCTCGAGGCAGTCCGGGGGCTGATGCACACCGCGTTGTTGCAGTTCACCAAGAATGCGCAAGGGGCCGTAGCCCTGATCGATCCGCTGGCGGGCGTAGACGTCGGCAAAGCGGCGATCATCCAGCCACCCTTCCTGCTCGTAATCATCCAGCACCTGCTCAATGATGCCTTCGTCGATGCGCCGCTGGCGCAGTTTCAACGACAGCTCCAGACGACTATGCTCGCGCCGGGCAAGCAGCCGCAGAGCAACGGCCCGCGCTTTATTGTCCTGGTCGTCCCGATCATCCTGTTTTGCCATGTAGCCCCTTCCCGCGAACGTGTGCAAAACGCTAGACTAGCTCCCGATTTATCCATTCAGGCGCTGGCGCCAGCCCGCGCCTGATCCGTACCCGGCCCGAAAGAGCCGATGGCCGGTGCCGGCCCAATGTGCCCGCACCGAGGACTGGTTGCAATCCCAAAGGACACCTGCATGGCCGCATTTATCCAGAAACTGTTCAAATCCCGCAAATCCTCGAACGCTGCCGACACCAAGCGCCCGGCGCCCCAGGCCCCGAAAGCCGCCGACGTGGAGGACCCGCGAGCCAGTCTGCGCAAAGCGCAGCTTGAACAGCTGAACCGATCCCCCGACCAGGCCACACTCGCATCGCTGGCCATAGACGGTGTTACCGCCGACATCCGCCTGACCGCCGCCAGACAGCTGACCGACGAAGCCCAACTTCAGGCCGTGCAGAAACAGGCAAAGGGCCGCGACAAAGGGGTTTACCAGGCGGTCAAACAGGCCCTGCAGGCACAGCGCGAAGAGCAGGAACGTCAGGCGCGCGTTCACCAGACCATCGCCACCCTGATCCAGAACGCCGACGAACAGTCCCGCAGTGACGACACCAGCCTGTATGAAGCGCGTCTGGACGCATTGCAAAGCCAATGGCGGGAGGTCGAAGCCCACGCCAGCGCCGAGCAGGTGCAGCAGTTCCTAGAGGCCATCCACCGGTGCCGCGCACGACTTGACGCTATGGCGCAGGAACGGGCGGAGGCGCAGCGCCATCAGGAGCAGAAGTACCAGCGCGAGGCGACTCTGGAGTTGCTGACCACAACGCTGGCGCAGCTCCGGGACACCGCAAGCGACACCCCGCCCTCCCTGACCTCCCTGGATGCGTTGCTCAAGACCCAGGAAAACCGGTGGCTTGAGGCGACACGGGATACCGACGTCGGCAAACAGGAGCAAAAAACCTACGAAACCCACATGCTGGCCCTGCGCAACTACCTTGCCGCACTGCGCCGGCTGAGCCAAGCCCAGGACAGCGTCCAGGCGCTGACCGAGACGCCGGATCACGATCCGGCAACCGACGGTGACGTTCAGGCCCGCGCCAAGGCGCTGCTGGAGGAGATAAGCTGGCCCGAAGACTTCAGCGCGCCGTCCGAGCTTGGACGGCTGCGCAAGCTGGCCGGCAAAAAGCCGGCACCGGCCAGCCAGTCCGCGGATCAGCAGGCACAGGACGACCTGGCCCGGCAGCTGAGTGCCAGCCTGGAAAAACTGGAACGGGCGCTGGACGCCAAGCAGTTCCGGGAGTCCAAGCAGCTGCTGAAAACCGCCCAGAACCAGTTCCGGGCGCTCGACCAGAAACACAGCAAGCGCTACCAGGCCAGGATGCAGCTGCTCACTGGCCAGTTCCGCGAACTCAGTGACTGGCAAGGTTTCGTTACCGAACCCAAGCAGATCTCGCTGTGCGAGCAGATGGAATACCTGGCGCAACAACCGATGGACCCGGAGGCCAAGGCCGAACGCATCAAGGAACTGCAGGCGGAATGGCGAGCCCTCGGCGGCTCGTCGGATCGAACCCTCTGGATCCGTTTCAAGGAGGCGTCGGATCGCGCCTTCGAACCCTGCAAGGCCTATTTCGAGGCAAAATCCGGCCTCAAGCAGGTCAATCTCGAAAAACGCAAAGCCATTTGCGCGGAACTGTCCAGCTTCCTCGACAAGGCCGACTGGAACAACATCGATTGGAAAGGGGCCGAGCGAATCCACCAGACCGCCCGCCAGGAGTGGAAAGCGGCGTGGCCGGTGGAGTTTCGCGACAACCGCCCACTGCAGAAGCAATTTGATGCGCTGCTGGGAGAGCTTGAATCCAAACTGGACGCCGAGCGCCAGCGCAACGAAGCGCTCAAGCGGGAGATTGTGGACAAGGCGCAGGCGTTGATCCGCCATGAGCCCCTGTCCGACGCCATGCACCAGGCCAAAGCCTTGCAGGCGGAGTGGAAAGCGGTCGGCATCACTCGCCACCGGGAAGATCGCAAGCTCTGGCAGGCATTCCGCAAAGCCTGCGATCAGATATTCGCGCGCCGGGATGAGCAGCGAACCGCCCAGCAACGCGCCACCGAAGCGGCGGATCAGGCTGCCGCTGAGCAGCTGCAAGCGGTCGCCGAGCTGAACAGCGAGCCGAGCACCGAAGCGCTCACCCACGCGCTGGAACGTCTGGGAGCCATCGACCCCGGCAAGCTGTCCGCATCGATGAAAGAGCGCGTGCTGGCGGAGCGCACGCGGCTGGAACAGGCCCTGAAGCGTCAGCGCGCCCGGGCAACACTGGACACCTGGAAGCAACGGATTCTGGAGGGTACTCCGGACGCTTCGGCCCTGCCCTCAGGTTGGACAGACCTGGCCACCGGCGCGGACGAGACCGACGGCCTTGGTCTGGTCATCCGGGCGGAGATCCTGGCCGGTGTCGACTCCCCCGAGGCCGACCAGAAGCGCCGGATGGAAATCCAGGTCCAGCGCCTGGCCGAGGGCATCAACGGCACGGAGCGTCAGCGGGACAGCCTCACGGAGCTGGAGCGGGTCGTGGCGCAGTGGTGTCTCGCCGTCCCGGACAGCG
>JBPEXU010000317.1:0-3118 GCA_052031225.1 Marinobacter sp.
CATCGGCGCGACGGTTGGCGCCGACAGCAGCCGACGAACCATAGGAGAATCTGGGCTGGTAAAACCCATGCCCCTTGGTGCTGATCCGCTGGCGATCAATCCCGAACCGGTCGACCAGCACGCTGGCCACCGCTTCCGCCCGTCGGATCGACAGTTTCTGATTATAGACCGACGCTCCGGTTTTCGAGGCATGCCCGACAATCTCGACCCGGGCCTCGGGATTCTCCGCTAAAAAACGTCCGATGCTCTGCAGGTAGCGCTCGCTCACCGGATCAATCTGAGCCGAATCGTTGGCAAATTCGATGACCGCAGTTTCTACCACTTCCAGAGGGCCTGTAACCGCGCATCCTTTGACATCTACCACGGTTCCCACCGGCGTGTCAGGGCACTGATCCTTATAGTCTTTGACACCATCTTGATCGGAGTCGAGTAGCAGCTTGAACGAATCGTCCAGGGCCACCGCCGGGCAGACACTGTCGGTAATGGTCAGCGGCTCGGCCCCCAGCTCTTCAAGAGACGGCAAGCCATCGCGCACCAAGCCCAGCGAGGTCACCAGATGGCCCATGCCCGCCTGAACGCGTGCAATCGCCAGCTTCTGATCGTAAATCGCGTTTACGTAGGCCCGACTGGCGTCGAAATATTCGTTTTCCGCGTCCAACACATCCAGCAGCGTACGCTCGCCAATATCAAACTGATCCTTGTAGGCGGTGCGAACCCGCGCGGAAGACAGCCGATGATTGTTGAGAATCGGAATCTGGCTTTCCAGGTTTCGGACATCGTTGTAAGCAATCTGGATTTCCTGACGGATATCGACACAGGCTTTGTCACGCAGACCTTTCGCGACATTGACCTGCTCGTAGGCGGACCGGATCTGGGCCCGGTCCGAACCACCACGATAGAGATTGACGTTCAGCTCGAGACCCACCCGTCCGTCGGTTTCAGAGTTGTCAAAGCCCAGATCGTCGTACGAACGGTGGCCATAGCTGGCCACTAAATCCAGTTTGGGGTGATAACCCGAACGGTTTTCCTCAACGCTTGCTTCGGCCGCCTTGATCTCACGATGGGCCGCCCGGAATTGCGGGTTGCCCTCGTAGGCAATCGCCAGCGCCTCTATGACGGAGGCGGGAACCAACTCAACACCGAGACTGACCTCCTCCAGTTCCGCCGGCGGCCTTTCCCCGACAATTCGCAAATACCGCGCCCGGACGTCGTGCAGATTGCTGGCGACGGTAAACAGATTCGCTTCAGCCAACGCCAAACGACCGTTGATCTGTTCCAGGTCGGCAGTTCGGGCGACACCGGCCTCGGCGCTGGCACTGACCTGCTCGTAGACATCCTGATGGGTTTCGAGGTTACTGCGCGCCAGGTCAAGCAGTTCTCGCTGCCGGGCAACGTCGAGATAAGCTCGTAGCGCCTCCAGTGATGTTTCTTCTATCTGAGCCAGCAGCTCAAAATAGCTCACGAGCTGCCTTTCTTCGAAACGCGCCACAGAGCTTCGGGTCTGAAACCCGTCATACAGCATCTGAGTCAGGGTTAGTTGGCCATCGTAGCCGTCGTATTCATCGACCGGCCCATAATTGCGGTGCTCCAGGCCGTAGCGGGCCCGGGCATCCAGCGACGGCAGATAGCCGCCAACCGCGCTCTTTTTCTCGTGCCCTGCCGCCAGGAACTGATGCCAGCTTGCCCGAACCTCGGGATTGCTCTCGATGGCTTTACGAATTTCACGCACTACACCACCGTCTTCGGCATGCGCCACGAGCGGTGACAACAAACACGTTGCGACGATTATCGCCCTACCACCTGAAACGATCTGACTAAGAATCGACAAACTTCCAACCTCCCCGCCACCACGGAACAAGACCGCGACGGTTTTCCGTTTTCAAAGTTGGGCTAGCACAATGGCTTCCGGCCCCCATGCCTCTCCGAGCCCTGCGGGCAAGACTCTCTGGACAGGCATTGTAACGGAACGTAACCAGCAATAGGTCGATTTAACAACCATTTACAATTACTTGCCCGAAATCGCTTCAACCTGGACCCGAGTCCAGTATGCAGACACTGATCACAAGTCTAACGTACAGATATCTGAAAAAGTGCCTAAAACTTCCTGATAGTAACGTTTCGTAATAAAGAGGGTTGCCATGAGCTTCACAGTCGCCATCGTTCTGCAAGTTTCCGGAAAAGCCTGGGCGGAGGCACCGGATGGCAGCCGCCGGCTGCTCAAAGAAGGTGACGCTCTGATGGTGGGAGAGCGCCTGATCACCGCCAACGACGGGCGCGTACTGCTCGATTTCGGCTACGATCAGACAACCACCATTGAGGGTGGCGTCGCTGTCCTGGCCAGCCCGGAAATGGCAACCGATTTCACCCCTGCCCCTTACGAAACCGCGGTTGAAGACGACAGCGTTGCGCAGGCACTGGCCGCCATTGAAGAAGCTCTCGGGAGCAGTATTGAAGAGGCAGAGGCACCGGCAGCGGGCCTGGACGGAGGTAGCGCTGGCGGCAGCAGTTCCGTGCGCCTGGGCCGTATTGTCGAAACCATTGCGCCATCCGACCTGAGCGTGGATCTGAATCCGGTGCAGGCGGCTGAGCGGCCATTTGATCTTGAAGCCGTGTCCGGTTCCGCTGAAGCGACTCCGGAGCCGGGCCTTCTGACCATCGCGAGCGTCACCGGCGGAACCGGTGATGTCCCGGCCATGTCGATCAGTGGCTCAAGCGCGAATCTGGTGTCCGGAGGATCCGTCACCGTTAGGATCACGGATCAGGATGGCAACACCGCAACCCAGACCATTGCCGTCGGCCCCGAAGGCGGTTTCACGGCGGTTATCGCGCAGCTGTCCGGTCTGGTCGATGGCCCGGTTACCATTGAGGCCAGGGCCACGGGTGCCGACGGACGCATTGTCACCGATTCGACCAACGCCACGCTCGATATCACGGACGGTTCCATTGACGTTACGCCGAATATCGACAGCGCCGCCCAAACCATGGATCTGACAGGCACCACGACCGACGTTGCACCGGGGGAATCCGTTGTCCTGACGGTTGTAGACAGCGAAGGCAACCGCGTAACCACCAGCGCGATCGTTGAAGACGATGGGTCGTTCCGCGTCACCGATGTCGA
>JBPEXU010000318.1:0-2743 GCA_052031225.1 Marinobacter sp.
CGGTACCGTTGCATCCACCACCACACACGGGTTGGTGACCGATACCGTGCCATCGGTGAACAGCTCGAGCATCTGCGCGGTCATCTCCGCAAACACCGCGCTGGAGGAGTAAGCCTCGGCCTCTTTGGTCCCCGCTGAAATCGGGTTGCCATGAGCGCCCTCGTTGTACTTGGTGAGGTACGGCAAGCCGTCGGTGTCCAGTGGTGTCGAACCGGCGTTCATGGCCCGGGCCAACGGCTCGGTGCCCGCCAGCGGCATGTTTTCACCGGCGATATCGAACCCGGTTTCCGGCAGCGTGGTGTTCAGCGGCGCCAGGTCGTAGTCGGTGAACTCGCCGCTATCCGCAGCGTTCGGCACGGTGTTGTCGGTGGGCCGTTCGGGGTCGCCATCGACGCCCTTGATTTCCGTCAGCAACACCGGCTGATCCCGGTAAAACGGGGCGTACGCGGTCGGATCGACCGAATCCAGCAGGCCCTGGAACACATTGAAGTAGATATCCAGTTCGGTGCGGCCCTGAACCAAAATGCCATCGGAGGCTTCGGCCAGGCCCGGCAGCACCCGGGGCGCAACCGACTGGGAGTTTTCCACCAGCCGGGTAAAGCCGCCGCCGGTGTTCAGGAAGTTCGAAGCCAGGATGGGGTTGAGGTTGCTGTTCCCGGCCGTGATGGCCGCGTTGTTGATGTGCGGGAACGCCGCACCACCCATACCGCTGAGCGAATGGGTCAGGAAGTACACCCGACTGGTGTCGATCTGCAGAGTGCTCGGACAACTGCCACAGGCGTTGATCGCAGCCTCGATGTTCGCCAGCGAGGCGTTGACGTTGAGCAGGTCCAGCGTGCTCTGACGCATGTTGTCGCGGGTGTTGGCGTAGTTGGCGAAATTCAGGAACAGGCTGCCGGACTCGGGCTCGGTCAATTCGGCGGCGGTAACGGCGTTCAAGTCAGCATCGGCGGCAAAACCGAAATGGCGCTCGGTCGCCTCCGCCGAGGCGCCGTCCTGATCGGTAATCGGACTCAGACCAACGACACCGGAGTCAAAGATTCCGTGCAACGGCAGATCAATGCCGACGGTCACAAAACAGTCATCTTCCGGCGAGGAAATGCAGGTCAGCCCCGCCGCGGTCGCCATCGGCAAAATGGCGGAACGATCGGTGGTGACGGCGTGCTGATAGATGATCACCGGAAAACCGGCCGGACTGGGCGGCACCGACGTTTCCTCCGGCGCGGCAATGACAATGGGCACCGTGGTATCGCCGACTTTGCGAGCAAACGGGAAGCGATAGCTCACCCGATCCGACGGCGCATCCGACAGGCTGTCGTCGGAGGCAAAGTCCGCCGCCAGCCAGGTGCTTTGTTTCAGCACCGCACCGTCACCCTCGGATGGGATCTGCTGGTAGTACGGCAGGGTGATTTCGCCCTCGTACACCCGGATATTGATCGGCGCAACATCGTTGCCCTGCGCCAGCGCCTCATTGACGTCGCCGCCTTCTTTCTGGCTGAACACCGACACTGGCCGGGGCTTTGGCGTGTCCAACAATGGCTCCGCCGCATCCGCCAGGGCCTGAGCCTCACTCGCGATGGACGCTGCGAATGCCGCCTCGACCGCCTCGGCCGTGGCTACCTGGATGGCGTGAGCCAGCCGGCGATCGGTCCAGGGGTCGGTGACCACATCGGCATATTGCACCACCGTATCGGCACCGTTGGCTTCGGTCAGTATGGCCGCCAGCTCGGCGTCATAGAGACCAAACTGCGGGTCGGTCAGGGTCGCGTAAATGCCGCTGTTGGCGGCTTGCTCTTCGGCACTGGCGCCCTCGGCCAAAGCCTGTCCGCTGAGGTTGTAAAACCCGGAGAACAGATTGCTCAGGCCCTGTTGCCGGTGCGCCACCGCGAGGGTCGTTTCGAAGAACGTCACCGGGGCAGCGTTGGCCAGCAACACATCATCGACCGCAGTCGTGGTAATGGTCGTGGCGTAAACCACGTCCTCAAACTGTGCGGGGAAGTCCGACGATTCTTCCACCTCGCGTTTGAAATCGAAGAAGGCTGCGGCCAGTCGGCGCGCCGGTAACATGGCCGCCCGGAAAGGCCCGAACGCCGGGTTGGACAATGTCTTGTCCGGATCCGCCACGCTCTGATAGGTCGGCGACCCAACCAGCGGCGAGCCTTCGGCGTCAACAATGTTGTTGGTCACCGCCAGCACGTACTGGGTTTTCTCGGCCAGCGGCTCCAACGGCAACACCCGGATCAAGTTATTGGTACCGCCGTCGATGTCGAGCAGCTCAACCCGAACTTTCGGTCGCAGCAAAGCCTCGAAAATGGCTTCGGCCGCTGCGGCATCGTCCGGGTCACCCGTCGCCTCCAGGCGCAGGGCTTCCCGGTACTGGGCCGCCGCCACCAGGCCCGGCGCCTCGCCTGTCACCGGCTGCAGCGCGTCGCCCCCGGCGTAAGTCACCGGCGTCAAAAACACATTCTGATCCGGGTTCGGCACCACCCGGCCATCGATTTCGACAAAATCCCGGGCATCCAGGGACTGCTGGGCATCCAGGCTGGCGCTGAGCTTGATATCAATCGGTGCCAGCACCGAGGCTCCGTCCAGGTAGCCAATTCCCTGCGTCACCGGGTTGGCCGGATCGGTGCCATTGAGCATGGTGCCGTCGGGAATCTCGCTCAGGCCGAAAAGCGCATCGCTCGGAATGACAAATTCGGTTTCCAGCGGATCGAACAGCGGATGAGTACCGCGCACCACC
>JBPEXU010000319.1:0-3917 GCA_052031225.1 Marinobacter sp.
ACCGCCCACGATGATGACCGGGAAAAACAGCGGCCAGGAGGCGTCCCGGACCGACACCAGGCGCTCGCGCCAGGACGCTTTGTCCTCGGTGGGCACGTTGTTTTTGTAGGCGTAAATCAGACAGTACACCGAGAACATAAACAGGATCAGCAGCCCCGGCCCAATCCCGGCAATGAACAGTTCGGCGATGGAGGTTTCGGAAATGACGCCGTAGATGATCATGCCAATACTGGGCGGAATCAGGAAGGCGATATCGCTGGCATTGATGATCAGGGCCAGGGTGAACGGGTCGGAATAGCCGGCCTTGAGCATTTTCGGCCGCAGCGGCGACCCCACCGCCACCACCGTCGCCTGGGTGGAACCGGACACCGCCCCAAACAGCGTGCAGGAAGTGGCGGTACTGATCGCCAGGCCACCCTTGATATGGCCGATGAAGGCCATAACCATGTTGATCAGGCGGTCGGCGGACTGACCGCGGGTCATGATGTCGGCGGCCAGGATGAACATCGGGACGGCGATCAGCGACGCCGGCCGGATGCCACCCATCATCTGCTGGATGAAGGTGCCCATCTGGCCGAAGCCGTCGAACATCATCACGAATCCGAAGATGGCCGCGGTGGCCAGGGGGATCATCATCGGGAAGCCCAGAAGCAGCAGCCCGATCATGATGATCATCATCGTTGTTGCCATGTGTCCTTGTCCTCACACGTTGCTGGCCGGTGCTGCGTCAGACTTCGGATTCGGTGTCTGCGTAGCCGTCTACCACGCCGGTTGAAAGGTACACATCCCGGGTGGTGAAGTTCTTGATGGCGGTGAGCAGGTACTGGATGCCGGTGATGGCAAAGCCGACCGGGACCCAGATGTAGATCCACCAGATCTCAAAGCCCAGTGCCGGCAGAATACGGCCCCGGTCGTACAGGGTTTCGATGTAGCCGTAGGCGTGGTAGCACAGGAAAAACATCACCACCGAGGTAAACAGCGCGATCACAATCATCAGCACCTTCCGGACTTTCGGCGGGAAGGCATCGTACAGCGCCGACATGCGGATGTGCCGGCCGTGACGGGCGGCGTAGCCGATGCCGGCAAAGGTGATCAGGATGATCAGGATGCGGTTAATCTCGCCCGAGAAAAACAGGCCTTCACCAAACACGTAGCGGGCGACCACGTTCACGCAGGTGTTGATGGCCATCAGAATGACGCCCATGGCGAGCAGGAAGGCTTCGATCTTGCTGATCAGTACGTCGATCGTGCCCAGAACGCCGGGCAGGCCGGAATGGTAGCGGCCGGTATCGTCTTCGATGTCCGGGGACTGGTCAGACATGGGGTTCTCCAACACATACCGCACCCGGCGGGAAACGGGCCCCGGCTGGGTGGGGCCGGCCCGGACGGCAACGGCTGCCCGGGCTGGCCCTGAGGGTCAGTTGCTCTGAACTTCGTTGAGGTCCTGCTTGAACTGCTCAAGCAGCGCTTTGCCACGGTCACCGGTCATTTCGATGTACTTCTTCTCGACCTGTGGCGCCCGGGCCCGGAAGGCCTCGATCTGATCTTCGGTCAGACGGGTGACGGTGACGTCATCGCTCTTGGACTTGATCTTCTCCAGCGATTGTTCCGCCAGGCCGTCGATATGCTCGATGATCTCTTCAAATGCGTAGTCTGCGGCCTTCTGGATCAGCTGCTTGTCGTCGTCGCTCAGACCGTCGTAAAAGTTCTTGTTCGCCATCATGGCGGTGGTGAACCAGCCATGGCCGGTGAACACCAGGTTGGGGGAGACTTCGTACAGACCGCCGGATTCAATCCAGAAAATCGGGTTTTCCTGGCCCTGAATCATGTTGGTCTGCAGGGCACCGTAGACCTCACCCCAGGGCAGCGGGGTCGGTGTTGCGCCAAAGGCGGCGTAGGTCTCGGACAGCAGCGGGTTGGTCATCACCCGGATCTTCTTGTTGTTGAAGTCCGCCGGCTTGGTGACCGGCTCATCCACGGTCACCACCATTTCCCCTTCCGGGTACATTTTCAGCAGCTCCAGGCCTTTCTCGGCGTAGAGTTTCGGGAACTCCTCGTTGATGGCTTCGCTTTCCCGGAAGAACTGGACCACGGTGTCCATGTCGGTGGGCATCAGGTAGGGAATGAAGAAAATCTGTGCCTCGGGGATCAGGGCGCCGGTGAAACCGGGAGACTGATTGACGAAATTGAGGATGCCGGCCTGGGTCTGTTCCATGATGTCGTCGGATTCACCCAGCTCACCGAAACGATAAATCTGCAGTGAGTGATCGGAATTGTCTTCGATGTATTCCTTGAACTTGTGTGCGAATACGTCCTGAACGTCGCCCTCATACTCCTCGTGGGCGTAGCGCCAGGTGGCAGCTTGGACTGAGTTGACGGCGGTCAGCGCCGCGAATGCGATGGCCGAAACGCCGGCCAGTTTCCTGAGGTTGCTCGCGCAGCTCATTACGTTGTCTCCGCTGATCTGATGAATGAAACGTCCTGTTACACGTTTTACAGACTGGCAAATCATCGGAGGTTTCGCAAGGAAGCGGCCCCGGCGGGGCCAGGAGCAACCCCATGAATTTATATCGAATTAGCGTCCGCAAGGCAGCTATCGAGGAAGCGTCGAAACTCCTGGATCACCCGTTCCAGGCTGTGTTCCAGCCGGTGGCCGTCGGGTACAACGAGGGCGGGCAGGCCCTGCTGCCGGGCCAGTTCCAGGACTGGCATCACCGGCACCACATCGTCGTCCCAACCGTGAATGATCTGAGTGTGGCGGGCGCGGATGACCGGGCTCGATTCGGGGTAGCGGGCCATGGCCAGCGCCGGTGCCAGCAGGAAACAGCCCAGCACCGGGGTCACCGAGCTGGTCTGAGCGCAGACCCAGCCGCCCATACTGGAGCCGGCCAGCACGGTGCGTCGTGGATCGGCGCCGGCTTGTGCCATAGCGTCCTGCATCTGCGCCAACCGCACCGCCGGGTCCCGGCTGCCGCGATGATCCAGAGCCACGGCCTGGACGGCCGGGAAGGTCTCCGCCACGCGCTTCATGGCCTGGATCTTGGTGCCGCCCGGGCCGCTTTCCAGCCCGTGTGACAGGAAAATATGCAGAGCGGGATGACTGCTCATCGACAGGAAAACTCCTTAAAGTTCAACAACGATGGCCGGATTCAACGGCTGAAAGTGACCGGTGCAGGTGCTGGCGTTGACGTGCAGGCAGTCGCCAACCCGCCGCTGGCCATGGCTTTCGTGAATGTGGCCGAAGACATGCAGCCGGGGCTTGCGCAGACCGATGGCGGTGGCCAGATCCTCGCAGCCGGCGGAGACGTCCCCTTTGGCGGAGGGTACCGTGTCCAGTATGCCCGCCGGTGGCCCGTGGGTGATCAGCACATCCAGGCCGTCCGGGATCCGTGCCCAGCGCTCGGCCAGGGCCGGGCCGCGTTCCAGATTGAACGCCCAGTTGAAGAAGATCGGCGTCCATGGGCTACCCCAGAACCGGAGTCCTTCCAGTTCAAGTCCGCTGTCCTGCAGGTAGTGGGCGTGGCGCAGTAGGCGGCGGGCATCGTCGGGTTCGTCCTGAAAACACCAATCGTGGTTGCCGGCGATCAGAATCTTGTGCCGGTGCGGCAGGCTGGCAAACCAGTCATCCAGATCTTCGAGATCTTCCAGCGTGCCCTGGCCGAGACCGTCACCGGCGTGAATCAGCAGGTCGCCGTCCGGCACGGTGATCTGCCGGTGCATGCCATGGGTATCTGATATACAAACGATTTTCATGAGGGCCTGCCTGGACGCGGGGCGATTTCCGGATCTGACTACGATAGCATTTACCGCCCATGGGTGCCGAGGTGTTGCGGAGGTTGGGGTGCGGCTGATTCTCAGTCGAAAAGGGTTCGATTCGTCCGCCGGTGGTTGTCCGAGCCCGGTGCTGCCGGACGGTC
>JBPEXU010000032.1:0-2509 GCA_052031225.1 Marinobacter sp.
CCCGCGGCGGTGGCAAGGCACTGGAAGTCGTTGATCGCGGTGGCATCGGAATGTTCTCCCAGGAGGGTTAAGCCCGTGCGGAGGACTCGCCATTAAGACCATTTTTGTCCAGGGGCCGGTGCCCGGCTTCAGGCTCCTTCTGGTTATCCTCGTGTCGGCAGCGTTCATCGTTGCCGACGCTCGTTTTGACAAGCTGTCTCCGGTCCGAAGCACGCTCGCAACCGGCCTCGCGCCGGTGTACTGGCTTGGCAACGCGCCATACGACTTCAGCCGCTGGGTTGCCGGCCTGTTCGTTTCCAAGGACGAACTCCAGGAACAGAACGAAGACCTCAAGGCCCGCCTGCTGATCCTCGAACGACGGGCCCTTAAATACGCGGCGCTGGCATCGGAAAACAACGAACTGCGCCGGCTGATGAACTCCTCCGAAGTGCTGGACGACCGGGTCATCGTCAGCGAGGTGGTGGGTGTCTCGCCAGATCCTTTTTCCCACGAAATCATCATCAACAAAGGCGTGCGTGATGGCGTCCGGCCGGGTCAGGCCATTCTCGATGCCCACGGGCTGATGGGCCAGGTGGTCGAAACCAGCCAGATAACCTCGCAAGTGCTGCTGGTGTCCGACAGCAGCCACGCCGTGCCGGTGGAAGTGGTGCGCAATGGCCTCAGAGCGGTACTGTTGGGCACCGGCAATCCCAATGCGCTGGAGCTGGTGCATGTGCCCGATACCGCCGATATTCGCGAAGGCGATTTGCTGGTCAGCTCGGGCCTGGGCGGTCGTTTTCCCCGGGGCTATCCGGTGGCTGAGGTGGCAGCCATCACCAAGGAGCCCGGCGAACCCTTCGTCAACATTCAGGCCCGGCCGAAAGCGCAGCTCAACCAGAGCCGGTTGGTGCTGGTGGTGTTCCCCCCGGAATCGCCGGCGCCGGTAGAAGCCGCCGGCGACGCAGCCGTGCAGACCGAGGAGGAAGGCTGATGCTGTCAGTGATCAGTTATCCATTGTTTGCGCTGTCGGTGGTCGTGGCGCTGGTGCTGAGTATTGCCCTGTTTCCGGTGGGCTGGTTCGAGTACCGGCCGGAATGGCTGGGGCTGGTGGTGTTTTACTGGACCTTCCGGGCGCCGGCGCAGTTTGGCATCGTTCTGGCGTGGTGTCTGGGCCTGCTGCTGGATGTGCTGGAAGGCACGCCGCTGGGGGTGAATGCCCTGGCCATGGCGGTGATTGCCTTTCTGGTTCTGACCATCCACCAGCGCCTGCGAATGTACCCAATGCCGCAGCAGTGCCTGATGGTGTTCCTGTTGCTGGGCATCAATCAGATGCTGGTGCATTTCGTGAAACAGACGCTGGGGGGCGAAACCGCCGGTTTCAGCTACCTGTGGCCGGCCGCAACCAGCGCTTTGGTGTGGCCGGTGCTCTGCGTCATGCTCGACAACATCAATCGAAAACTGGGGTAACTCTGGGGTAACTATGGCATCGCTGGTTCTGGCTTCGGCGTCGCCCCGACGTGCCGAGCTGTTGACTCAGATTGGGGCGGAATTTTCGGTGCAACCGGCGGATGTGGACGAGTCGGTCTGGCCGGGAGAAAGCGCAGACGCTTACGTACAGCGCCTGGCCCGCGACAAAGCCTTGGCGGTTGCGGCCGACTCAGATGCCCTGGTGCTGGGGTCCGACACCTCGGTCGTGCTGGACGGGACGATTCTCGGCAAGCCGGCGGATGCCCAGGACGCCCGCGAAACCCTGGCCCGGCTCTCCGGGCGTGAGCATCAGGTCATGACCGCGGTGGCGCTGGCCTGGGGTGGTGATTGCCAGGTCCGGCTGGTGGTCACGGACGTGCTGTTCCGGCAACTGTCGGCCCGGGAGATCGCTGCCTACGTCGCCAGTGGCGAGCCCATGGATAAGGCCGGAAGCTATGGAATTCAGGGGCTAGGTGGTATTTTTGTCAAACAGCTCCGGGGAAGCTACAGCGCGGTGGTGGGCCTGCCCCTGCAGGAAACCGCCGAACTGTTGTCGGAAGCGGGCGCCCCCGTATGGACAAACTGGCCGGGCAGTATGGAGAGCCGAGTATGAGCGAAGAGATTCTGATCAACGTGACGCCGGTTGAGACCCGGGTCGCGCTGGTCGAGAACGGCATGTTGCAGGAAGCGTACATCGAACGCACCAGCCGCAAAGGGATCGTCGGGAACATCTACAAGGGCAAGGTGGTTCGGGTGCTGCCCGGCATGGAAGCGGCGTTTGTGGATATTGGTCTGGAGCGGGCGGCCTTTATTCACGCCTCCGATGTGGTGCCGAGCCAGCCGGCCTCGGAGGATACGGCCGATACCCCGAAAACGGTCCCCGATATCCGGACCTTGCTCCGTGAGGGCCAGTCGCTGGTGGTGCAGGTTACCAAGGACCCAATCGGCACCAAGGGCGCGCGCCTGACCACTCAGTTGTCGATCCCGTCCCGCTATCTGGTGTTTATGCCGGGCGTCAGCCACATCGGTATCTCCCAGCGCATTGAGGATGAGAACGAACGGA
>JBPEXU010000320.1:0-3163 GCA_052031225.1 Marinobacter sp.
AGAGTACTCCCATGCGCCGGAATTCGATTACCTGGTGGTGAACGACGACTTCGACCTGGCGCTGGCGGACCTGCTGGCGATTGTCCGCAGCCAGCGTCTGCGCATGCCGGTGCAGCAGCAGCGTCACCGGGACTTGCTGGCCGGGCTGTCAGGCCAGTGCTGATACCGGGTTCCACTGTATACAAATTGATCCGGCCGCAGTAAACTACGCGGTCTGCTGAAATCAGTCATCTTATTTTTGTCGGGGAAGAGAATGGCACGAGTTACCGTTGAAGATTGTCTGGAACACGTTGATAACCGCTTCCAGCTGGTGATGCTGGCGACCAAGCGTGCTCGCCAGATCGCCACCAAAGGCGCCGAGCCTCTGGTGCCGGAAGAGAACGATAAGCCGACGGTGATTGCTCTGCGTGAAATCGCCGAGGGCAAGATCTCCCGCGATCTGCTCAAAGAGGACGACGAGGATTAAGTCGCAGGCATTTAATCGCCAGTGTGAGACTGATAACCATTGAAATCTGTCCCCGCAGTTCTATAGAGTGTCTATAGGATGTTGTAGGTAGGACCTGGAAGGACCCGGATGCGTGCATTCGGGTTTTTTTGTCCCTCGAAGTCGGATTGTTGGAGGCGCGGTTGTCGGCAGAGCCCACGGTTGAAGGTCTTGCGAAAGAGCTGAGTACGTACCTGGATACCAGTCGCATCAATCAGGTGCGCAGGGCTTATTATTACGCCGAGCAGGCCCATGAGGGCCAGATGCGCAAAAGCGGCGACCGCTACATCACCCATCCCCTGGCCGTGGCCGGCATTCTCGCCGATCTCAGGCTGGACCATCAGAGCCTGATGGCGGCCATGCTGCACGATGTCATCGAAGACACCGGCATTCCCAAGGATGCACTGGCCGAGCAGTTCGGTGACGACGTTGCCGAACTGGTGGACGGCGTCAGCAAACTGACCCAAATTGAATTCCGTTCCCGGGCCGAAGCCCAGGCCGAGAACTTCCAGAAAATGACGCTGGCCATGGCCCGGGACATCCGGGTGATTCTGGTCAAGCTGGCGGACCGCCTGCACAACATGCGCACCCTGGGCCCCATGCCCTATGAAAAACGCCAGCGCATCGCCACCGAAACCCTCGACATCTACGCCCCCATCGCCAATCGCCTCGGTATGCACTCGATCTGCACTGAGCTGGAGGATCTGGGCTTCGCCTCGCTGTACCCGATGCGCGCCAAGTACATCTCCAAGGCGGTCGAGAAGTTGCGTGGCAGCCACCGGGAAATCATCGAGGAAATCCGCGGTAAGTTGCAGGAGAAACTGGAGGAGCGGGGCCTGCCGGGGCGTATCCTGGGGCGCGAGAAGCACCTGAACAGCATCTACAACAAGATGAAGTTCAAGCAGAAGTCCTTCCATGAAATCATGGATGTCTACGCCTTCCGGATCATCACCGACACCGAGGACGACTGCTACCGCATCCTCGGGGCGGTGCACAGCCTCTACAAGCCGCTGCCCGGGCGCTTCAAGGATTACATCGCGATGCCCAAGGCCAACGGCTACCAGTCGTTGCACACCACCTTGTTCGGAATGCACGTGAACATCGAGATCCAGATCCGTACCGAGGAGATGGAACACATCGCCAACAACGGCATCGCCGCCCACTGGATGTACAAGAACGAGCCGTCCAACGTCACCAGCGTCAATCAGGCGCGGGTTGACCGCTGGGTCAAGGGCCTGATGGAAATGCGCGAACGGGCCGACGATTCTCTGGAGTTCATCGAGCACGTCAAGGTGGACCTGTTCCCGGACGAAATCTACGTATTCACCCCCAAGGGGCGGATCATGGAGCTGCCCCGGGGGGCGACGCCGGTAGACTTTGCCTACGCCATTCACACCGACATCGGCAACGCCGCCGTGGCCTGCCGGATCAACCGGAACCTGGCGTCCCTGAGCCAGCCGCTGCAGAGCGGTCAGACCGTGGAAATCATCACCGCGCCCGGGGCGCGGCCCAACCCGGCCTGGCTGAGTTTTGTGGTCACCGGCAAGGCCCGCAGCAGTATCCGGCACACCCTCAAGACGCAACGTCGGGCGGAATCGCTGGAGCTGGGGCGGACCTTGCTGAAGCGCTCGCTCAAGGGCTTTGGCGTTAAATTGTCGGATATCAGTGACGCCCAGAAACAGGCGGTGGTGAATCACAATCAGGTCAACAGTTTTGACGACCTGATCAGCGATATCGGGTTGGGCAACCGGATGGCGTATCTGGTGGCGCGGCAACTGGTGACCGGTGCCGACACCGTCGATACCGACGCCGTCGCGCCGGAACCCGCAGCGGATCGTCCACCGGTCACCATCCAGGGCACCGAGGGGCTGCTGGTGACCTTTGCCAGCTGCTGCAAACCGATTCCCGGGGATCCGGTGGTCGGGCTGATGGATTCCGGCAACGGCATGGTGATCCATTCCGACACCTGCTCACGGCTGCCCGAGGACGACGAAGGCCGGGCCCGCCTGACCCACCTCAAGTGGGCCAAGGACATTACCGACGAGTTCTCCGTGGAGCTGCGGGTCGAGCTCGAGCGCCAGCGCGGCGTCATTGCCGAGATGGCGAATGCGGTGGCGCTGGCCGATGGCAACATCGAGCGCATCAGTGTCGAAGATCAGAACGCCAAGTTCGGGGTGGTCAGCCTGGTGGTGCACGTCAGTGGTCGTCAGCATCTGGCCCGGGTGATGCGCCGGATTCGCAACATCCGGGCAGTGACCCACATTAACCGGGTGCGCCACTGACCCGACCAAAGACCGGTTGACAGTCCTTGTGCACAGGGGTGAGCATTGGTTTTTTGGACGCGAGGAAAACTGACATCATGACCAACAAATCCGTAATCCAGACCGAAAACGCGCCACAGGCCATTGGTACCTACTCCCAGGCCGTTAAGGCCGGCGATACCGTCTACCTGTCCGGTCAGATTCCGTTGGACCCGAAGACCATGGAAGTGGTGCCCGGCGATTTTGCCGCCAAAACCCGTCAGGTGTTTGAGAACCTCAAGGCCGTGTGCGAAGCGGCGGGCGGTGAACTCAAGGACATCGTCAAGCTGAACATCTACATGACCGACCTGGCCAATTTCGCCACCGTCAATGAAATTATGGCCACCTACTTCCAGGAGCCGTATCCGGCGCGCGCCGC
>JBPEXU010000321.1:0-2845 GCA_052031225.1 Marinobacter sp.
CGGCGTCACCGCCATCATCAACCACAAGGGTCAGATCACCGAACGCATTCCCCAGTTCGAGCGCGCGACGCTAACCGGTGAAGTGTTTGTGGCAACGGGCAGTACGCCATATATGCACACCGGCTCGTGGCCAGTGCTGACCCTGGCGGCCATTTTGATCGTGTTCATTCGCGAACGAGAGATCCCGCGCCCGACGGCCTAGCCCTCGGATTTGGGCCAGCGGCTGGTCACCCGCTCATAGTAGTGGGAGCCGCAGGCCTCGCAGGGCTCCAGATGGCTGGTGGCGGTCAGGCAGCGCATGTGGCTGCAGTTCAGGCAGCGGAACATACCGGCGGTGGCCACTTCCCCCGAGATGTAGTGCCCCGCGTCTTCGTTTTCCAGCTTCTGCCGCAACTCCAGATGGTCGACAATGGTCTTGTCGGCCACCGACAGGAGACTGTCCACCAACTGGTGTTCCAGCAGGGACATGTCCAGCTGCAACCACTCCTTGAGGCCCTCGCCGGTTTCCTCGACAAAGTGCAGAAGGTGCTCCAGGTCCCGCAGCAGATAGGCGCCCAGCAGGTCGGCCTCCTCGCGGGTCATTTCCTCCAGCTCGTACTCGAACTCGACGGCTTTCTGAACCTCTTCCTGCAGTGTCTGCAGCGTGGTTTCCTGCAGCTCATTCAGGCGGGCCTGCACCCGGTGCAGCATTCGGTCATAAGCCTTGAGGGCCTGGCCGGAAAGGTGGTTACGTTCGGGCACGGTCATTGGCGACTCCTTCAGTGGTCTGGGCATTGCTAACACGTTCACCATTGCCCCAAGTCTGGCACAGGATTCACGGTTTGGCAGACTACCTGTTGGACTGTCTGTGCGTTAGAATGTCCAGCCCCTTAGAACCTCTCTTTGACACAGGGTAGATTTGGTAATGGCAGGAATGGACGAGCAATACAATCCCCTCGATGTAGAACAGAAAGCCCGCCAGTATTGGGAAGCCAACGAAACCTTCAAAGTGAAGGAAGAGCCGGGCAAACCCAAGTACTACTGCCTGTCCATGTTCCCCTACCCCAGCGGCAAGCTGCACATGGGCCACGTCCGCAACTACACCATCGGCGACGTGATTTCCCGTTATCAGCGCATGCAGGGCAAGAACGTCATGCAGCCCATGGGCTGGGATGCCTTCGGCCTGCCCGCCGAAAACGCCGCCATTGCCAACAAGAGCGCGCCCGCCAAGTGGACCCGCGCCAACATCGAGTACATGAAAAAGCAGCTCAAGCAGCTGGGATTCGGCTACGACTGGAGCCGGGAGCTGGCGACCTGCGACCCCGATTACTACCGCTGGGAGCAATGGTTCTTCGCCCGCCTCTACGAGAAAGGCCTGGTGTACAAGAAGATGGCCACCGTCAACTGGGACCCGGTGGATCAGACGGTACTGGCCAACGAACAGGTGGTCGATGGCCGGGGCTGGCGCTCCGGCGCCCTGGTGGAACAGAAAAAGATTCCCCAGTGGTTCATCCGCATCACCGACTACGCCGAAGAACTGCTGAACGATCTGGACCAGCTCGACGACTGGCCCGAACAGGTCAAGACCATGCAGCGCAACTGGATCGGCCGCTCCGAGGGCACCGAGCTGACCTTCCCGCTGAAAGACCGTGACCAAGGCCTGACCGTCTACACCACGCGCCCCGACACCCTGATGGGCGTCAGCTACATGGCCGTCGCCGCCGAGCATCCACTGGCCCGGGAAGCGGCGGAGCGCCATCGCGATGTCGCCGAGTTTGTCGAAGAGTGCAAAAACAGCAAGGTGGCGGAAGCCGAGCTGGCGACCATGGAGAAAAAGGGCATTGATACCGGCTTCAAGGCCATTCACCCGCTGACCCAGGAAGAAATTCCGGTCTGGATCGCCAATTTCGTACTGACGGACTACGGCACCGGCGCACTGATGGCGGTACCCGCCCACGACGAGCGGGACCACGAGTTCGCCCTGAAATACCGCCTGCCGATCAAGCAGGTGATTGCCCCCAGCGACAACCGGGACATCGACGTTCAGGAAAAGGCGTTTACCGAGAAAGGCACGCTGGTCTCGTCCGGCAAATTCACCGGCATGACCAGCGAAGAAGCCTTTGACGCCATCGCGGCGTATCTGGAAGAAAACGGCATCGGCAAGCGTACCGTCAATTACCGTCTGCGGGACTGGGGGGTCTCACGCCAGCGCTACTGGGGTGCCCCGATTCCGATGATGACGCTGGCGGATGGCACCGAAATGCCAGTGCCCGACGACCGGCTGCCGGTGCGACTGCCCGAAGACGTCGAAATGGACGGCGTGCGCTCGCCGATCAAAGCCGATCCCGAGTGGTGCAAAACCGAATACAACGGCCAACCGGCGACGCTGGAGACCGACACCTTCGACACTTTCATGGAGTCGTCCTGGTACTACGCCCGCTTCTGCAGCCCCAACTACGACAAAGGCATGCTCGACCCGGCCGCGGCCAACTACTGGCTGCCGGTGGATCAGTACATCGGCGGCATCGAGCACGCCATCCTGCACCTGCTGTACGCCCGGTTCTTCCACAAACTGTTGCGCGACGTTGGCCTGGTGACCAGCTCCGAGCCGTTCAATCGGTTGTTGTGCCAGGGTATGGTGCTGGCCGAAACTTATTACCGCGAGGATGACAACGGCGGCAAGGTGTGGATCTCGCCGGCTGACGTGGTCGTGGAGCGCGACGACAAAGGCCAGCCGATCCGGGCGGTGCACAAGCACGACGGCCAGCCGGTCCAGTCCGGCGGCGTCACCAAGATGTCCAAGTCGAAGAACAACGGCATCGATCCGCAGGCCATTATCGATCAGTACGGCGCCGATACCGTGCGT
>JBPEXU010000322.1:0-3295 GCA_052031225.1 Marinobacter sp.
ATGGATGGCGGCGCCCAAGCGTCACAAGGATGTGCCGCCAGGCGCGTGTTTTGGGAGGCCGTTGCACCAACGCGATAGCTCCAAAGCCGGAAACTCCGACAAATGTGAGAATGTTAGAAAGTTTCGTAAATTCCCGCCATTTCATCGTCCTGTCACGGAAGATCCGGCATTTTTAGTCCGTTCTTATACTAAGATCGTAACCAAAGATTACGAAAAAATGCTATCTTAGTAGGTCTATCAAAAGTTTCTGAATCCGTCATCGCACAGGCCCGACGTCCACAAGACGGCTGGCCCTGCCTTGACCGTCCTGAACCCACCCAATAGCCTGAGGACGAAAATGACATCATCCAAAGCCAAGATTGTCTACACTCTGACCGACGAGGCACCCGCCCTCGCGACACGGTCCCTGCTTCCCATCCTGGAAACCTTCGCCAAGCCGGCCGGCATCGAGTTCGAAACCAGCGATATCTCCCTGGCCGCCCGGATTCTGGCGGCGTTCCCGGATTACCTCGAGGAAGACCAGCGGGTTCCGGATGCCTTGGCTGAATTGGGTGAGTACACCAAGGATCCGAACGCCAACATCATCAAGCTGCCGAACATCTCGGCGTCCATTCCCCAGCTGCGTGCGGCGATCCGCGAACTGAACGAGCAGGGTTACAAGGTGCCCGAGTTTAAGGAGCACCCGGAAACCGACGAAGAGAAAGAAATTCACGCCCGCTACAGCAAAGTGCTCGGCAGTGCCGTCAACCCGGTCCTGCGCGAAGGTAACTCCGACCGCCGCGCACCGGCGGCGGTCAAGGCCTACGCCCGCAAGCACCCGCATTCCATGGGCGAGTGGAGCCCGGCGTCCCGCACCCACGTGGCCCACATGCGCGGTGGCGATTTCTACTCCAGCGAGCAGTCCATCACCCTGGACAAGGCCACCACCGCCCGCATCGTGTTCGAGAACGCGCAGGGTGAGCAGACCGTGCTCAAGTCCAGTCTGCCGCTGCAGGAAGGCGAAGTGCTCGATGCCATGTTCATGAGCAAGAAGGCGCTGGTGAAGTTCTTCGAGGACGCCATCGCCGATTGCGAAAAGACCGGCGTGATGTTCTCCCTGCACGTCAAAGCCACCATGATGAAGATCTCCCACCCGATCGTGTTCGGTCACGCGGTGAAGGTCTACTTCAAGGAGTTGTTCGACAAGTACGGCGATCTGTTCGAAGAAATCGGCGTCAACCCCAACAACGGCCTGTCGTCGGTGATCGAGAAGATCAAGCAGCTGCCGGAATCCAAGCAGGAGGAAATCCAGGAAGCCCTGCACGCGTGCTATGAGCACCGTCCGGAAATCGCCATGGTGGATTCGGTCAAGGGCATCACCAACCTGCACGTGCCCAGCGACGTCATTGTCGACGCTTCCATGCCGGCGATGATCCGTAATTCCGGCAAGATGTGGGCCCGCGACGGCAAGCTGAAAGACACCAAGGCGGTGATGCCGGAGTCGACCTACGCCACGATTTATCAGGAAGTGATCAACTTCTGTAAGACCCACGGCGCCTTCGATCCGACCACCATGGGCACGGTACCCAACGTCGGCCTGATGGCGCAGAAAGCCGAAGAGTACGGCTCCCACGACAAGACCTTCGAGATCCCGGAAGACGGTGTCGTTCGCATCGTGGCCGAGGATGGCACCGTCCTGACCGAACACAAGGTTGAACAGGGCGATATCTGGCGCGCCTGTCAGACCAAGGATCTGCCGATCCGCGACTGGGTCAAGCTGGCCGTCAACCGTGCCCGGTCCAGTGGCATGCCGGCGGTGTTCTGGCTCGACCACGAGCGTCCGCACGATGCCCAGCTGATCAAGAAGGTCGAAACCTACCTGAAAGACCACGACACCGAGGGTCTGGACATCCAGATCATGCCGCCGGTCAAGGCCATCCGCCACACCATGGAACGGCTGATCCGGGGTCAGGACACCATTTCGGTGACCGGCAACGTGCTGCGTGACTACCTGACCGACCTGTTCCCGATCCTGGAGCTGGGCACCAGCGCCAAGATGCTGTCCATCGTGCCGCTGCTCAACGGCGGTGGCCTGTACGAAACCGGTGCGGGCGGTTCCGCGCCCAAGCACGTGCAGCAGCTGATTCAGGAGAACCATCTGCGTTGGGATTCGCTGGGTGAATTCCTGGCCACGGCGGTGTCCCTGGACGAACTGGGTGAGAAACAGAACAACGCCCGGGCCCGCCTGCTGGGACAGACTCTGGACAAGGCCACCGAGCGCCTGCTGGAGAACAACCAGTCGCCGTCCCGGGTGACCGGTGAGCTGGACAACCGGGGCTCGCACTTCCATCTGGCCCGCTACTGGGCGGAAGAACTCGCCAAGCAGGACGAGGACCCGGAGCTGAAAGCCTTCTTCGCCAAGCTGTCCCAGCAGCTGGAAGAGAACAAGGACAAGATCCTGGAGGAAATGACGGTCGTACAGGGCCATCCGGCGGACATCGGTGGCTACTATCATCCGCCGATGGAGAAGGTCTGCGAGGTGATGCAGCCGAGCGCGACCTTCAACAAGATCCTGGCCGATGCCCGGTCTGCGGTAAGCTGATCCACGGGCGGACCGACTCCGGGCCTGGCTCCGGAGCCCTGCCATCAAAACCGGTGCGGTCTTCTGGCGCACCGGTTTTTTTTATGGCTTATCACCGGCGTGGCTGGCGCTGTTGTCCGGTCTCACCGGCCCGGCGCAGCTGGATCAGGGTCAGCGGCGGTCCCACCAGCTCGAACACCACCGTGGCCCCGATCACCAGCGGCAGCAGATAGGTCATCTCCGGAAACCGTTCGGTGGCCACCAGTGCCAGGCCCAGAGCGACCCCGGCCTGGGGCATCAGGCAGGCGCCCAGGCGGTGCCGGACGACGGCGTCCGAGCCGGCCAGGTAGCCTCCCAGCTCGCCGCCGAGCAGGCGCCCGGCCACCCGGGCCGCCACGTACACCAGGCCCATGGCGCCCAGCGCCGGCAGCTGCGCCCACTCCATCTGATAGCCCGCCATAAAGAAAAACAGCGCCAGGAAGGGTTCCGATACCCCCTCGATCGAGCGGAACGGGCGGACGTGATGATGCGCGAAGTTGGCCACCACCACGCCCAGGGTCATGCAGGTCAGCAGGTACGACAACTCCAGCAAGCCCGCCACGCCGGCGGCGACAAACACAAAACCGGCGGATTCCAGCAGCATGGGTTCGCCCGGTTTCAGCCGGCCGGTGAGCCAGGCCATGGGAAAACCGAGCAGGCCGCCGAGCAGGATCGAGCCGCCCACCTCCACCAGGC
>JBPEXU010000323.1:0-3858 GCA_052031225.1 Marinobacter sp.
CCCAGGGCATCAGGCGAAGGGGGTATCGGTTTCCGCCTTTTCGATCAGCAGTTTGGGCGGTGCAAAACGGTCACCGTACTGCGCTTCCAGTTCCCGGGCCCGGTCGACAAACGCGCGCAGGCCATACTGATTGATGAACTGGATGGCGCCACCGGTCCAGGGCGCAAAGCCGATGCCGAAGATACTCCCGACGTTGGCGTCCTCGACGGTGCGAAGCACACCTTCCTCAAGGCAGCGCACGGTCTCGATGGCCTGGATGAACAGGATGCGGTCTTGCAGATCCTGCAGCCGAACCCGGCGGGCCTTGTCCGAATCCACGAACAGGCGCTCAAGCTCCGGCCACAGGTATTTCTTGCCGTTTTCCGGGTACTCGTAGAAGCCGGCGCCGGCGGCTTTGCCCTTGCGGCCGTGGGTGTCCACCATGGTATCGATCACCGCTTCGGCCGGGTGCGGTTGCCAGGTGCCACCGGCGGCCTCGGTGTCTTTTTTGCTCTGAGCCCGGATGTGCTGCATCAGGGTCAGGCTGACTTCGTCCGAGATCGCCAGCGGTCCCACTGGCATGCCCGCCAGTACCCCGGCGTTTTCGATACTCGCCGGGTGGATGCCCTCGGCCAGCATGCAGATCCCTTCGTTGACGAAGGTGCCAAACACCCGTGAGGTGAAGAAACCACGGCTGTCGTTCACCACAATGGGAATCTTGCCAATCTGCTGAACGTAGTCGAAGGCCCGGGCCAGGGTGTCGTCGGAGGTTTTCTCACCGACGATGATTTCCACCAGCTGCATCTTGTCCACCGGTGAGAAGAAGTGCAGGCCGATGAAGTTCTCCGGCTTGGCGGAGGCCCGGGCCAGTTGGGTGATCGGGATGGTCGAGGTGTTGGAGGCGAAGATGCCATTGTCGACCATCTGCGGCTCCGCTTCCTGAGTGACCTTGGCTTTCAGGTCGCTGTCTTCGAACACCGCTTCGATAATCAGGTCGCAGCCGGCCAGATCGGCCGCCGAGTCGGTGGTCTGGATGCGGGCCAGGATATCCGCCATCTTCTGTTCGGTCATCCGACCCCGGCTCACTTTTTTGGCCAGCAGTGTCTCCGAGTAACGCTTGCCTTTTTCGGCGTTGTCGACCGACACGTCTTTCAACACCACGTCAATGCCGCGGATGGCCGTGGCGTAGGCAATGCCCGCGCCCATCATGCCGGCACCCAGTACCCCCACTTTGCGGAAGGTTTCAGGCGCTACACCGGCCGGACGGCTGCCGCCGGCTTTAATGGCATTGAGCTGGAACCAGAAGGTGCCGGTCATGTTCTTGGCCACCTGGCCGGTCACCAGCTCGGTGAAATACCGGGTTTCGATCAGGCTGCCGTTGTCGAAGTCCACCTGTGCGCCTTCGACCGCCGCGGCCAGGATGCGCTCCGGCGCCGGGTAGCAGCCGTGGGTCTTTTGTTTGAGCATGGCCGGTGCGATGGCCAGCTTCTGGGCCATGGCCGGGTGATGCGGCGCGCCGCCGGGGAATTTGAAGCCTTTCTGATCCCAGGGCTGCTGGCGCTTCGGATTGGCCTCGATAAAGGCCCGCGCCTGACGGATCAGCTCGTCGGCTGAGCTGACCAGTTCGTCGACAATGCCGGCTTTCAGAGCGGCCTTGGGGTTCACCTTCTTGCCTTCCATCAGATAGGGGAAGGCCGCTTCCAGGCCGATCATGCGCGGCAGGCGCTGGGTACCGCCACCGCCGGGCAACAGCCCGAGGGTGACTTCCGGGAGCCCGAGCTGAATGCGGTCGTCGTCGATCACCACCCGGTAATGGCAGGCCAGGGCAATCTCCAGCCCGCCCCCCAGCGCGGTGCCGTTGATGGCGGCGACGATCGGCTTGCCGGTGGTTTCCAGAAAACGCAGGTCTGCTTTCAGTCCGTTGACCATGGCCTCGAACTCAGCCGCCTGATCGCGGGTGACACGGTGCAGCTCGTTGAGATCGCCGCCGGCGAAAAAGGTCTTCTTGCCGGAGGTGACGATGATGCCCCGGAGGTTGTCGAGGTCGGCTCGCACCCGGTCAACGGTCTCGGACAGCGCCTGGCGGAACTCGCCGTTCATGGTATTGGCGGACTGGCCCGGCATGTCGATGGTGAGGGTCAGAATCTGGTCTGAACCCAGGTCGTACTTGATGGCACTCATGTTCGGTTCTCCTGTCGTGGAACGTGGGGTCAGACGCGCTCAATGATGGTGGCAATGCCCATGCCGCCACCGACACACAGCGTGGCCAGGCCGTAGCGCAGCTCGCGGCGCTCCAGCTCGTCAAGCAGGGTGCCCAGAATCATGGCACCGGTGGCACCGAGCGGGTGGCCCATGGCGATGGCGCCGCCGTTCACGTTCACTTTCTCATCCGGAACCGAGAGTTCCCGCTGGAAGCGCATCACCACCGAGGCAAAGGCTTCGTTGACTTCAAACAGATCGATCTGGTCCACCGTCATGCCCGCCTTGTCGAGCGCTTTGCGGGCGGCCGGCGCCGGCCCGGTCAGCATGATGGTCGGATCGGTGCTGGTGACCGCGGTGGCAACGATGCGCGCCCTCGGCGTCAGTCCCAGGGCCTTGCCCTTGGCTTCGCTGCCGATCAGCAGCGCGGTGGCACCGTCAACGATGCCGGAGGAGTTACCGGCATGGTGCACATGGTTGATCTTTTCCACGTAGTGGTACTTTTCGCGGGCGACACCGTCAAAGCCCATCTCGCCCATCATCTGAAACGACGGTTTGAGGCCGGCCAGGGATTCGAGTGTGGTGTTGCCCCGGACGTGTTCGTCCCGATCCAGAATGACCACACCGTTCTGATCGGTGACCGGTACGATCGACTTCTTGAAATAGCCCTGCTCCCAGGCATGGGCGGCCTTTTGCTGTGAGCGGACGGCAAAGCGGTCGACGTCCTCACGGCTGAAACCCTCAAGGGTGGCGATCAGGTCGGCGCCAATTCCCTGAGGCATGAACCCGGTGTGCAGGTTGGTTTCCGGGTCGGTCGCCCAGGCCCCGCCGTCCGAGCCCATCGGCACCCGGGACATGGCTTCGACGCCGCCGGCGACCACCAGGTCCTCCCAGCCTGAGCGCACTTTCATAGCCGCGAGATTGACCGCTTCCAGGCCGGAGGCGCAGAACCGGTTGAGCGTCACGCCCGCGACTGTCTCATCCCAGTCGGCCGCCAGGGCGGCGGTCTTGGCGATGTCGGCACCCTGGTCGCCGACGGCGGTCACGCAGCCCATCACGATATCATCCACCTGCGCGGTATCCAGGTCGTTTCTCTGCTGCAGGGCGTGGAGCACGGTGGTCAGCAACGTGATCGGCTTGACGCTGTGCAGGGAGCCGTCTTTCTTGCCGCGTCCCCTGGGGGTACGGACGGCGTCGAAGATGTACGCTTCGGTGGTCATTACCTGTCCTCGGTTGATGGTTGTTGTATGGCGCAATGCGATGGTCTAACCATAGCCCCTCAGCGGTGGTACGGGTAATGACGCCGGCTGCCAATCGGATTGGCAAATTTGCTCAGCGGGCCATGACAAGGCGGTTTTTCGCTTCTATGGTTGAAGGGACAGGAGTCAATCCCGGAGGAGGTCCGGCATGTCTCTTAGAGATGCGATAGACAATTTTTACGAGCGGTTGGTGCTGGATGCCATTGAGGCCACCCGGGAAAACACCGACAGCCAGGATTTTCTGACCGACGTGCTGTGTGTCGCGCTGAACCGGCTGCCGGCCCGCTATTACCGGCATTCCATCGACATGATGTTTTATCTGGCCGACGAAGAGCTGAAAGAGATGAAGGAAAAATCCCTGGCCGCCGTCAAGGCCGCCAGGGAATTCGTCCAGCAGCATCAGCGCGAGTAGGCGCTTATG
>JBPEXU010000324.1:0-2299 GCA_052031225.1 Marinobacter sp.
AGGGCAGAGTTGTCGATCTCGGGATCAAACGCGCTTTTCACAGGCAGCTTCAGAGACTAAGCTAGCAGCCTGAACCTACTGATTGTGCAGCAAATGGATGTGATTGAGCCGCTTGTCCGGCATTTCCTCGGTATCTTTTTCGTCATGATCGGCCTGCAGTTTACCGCCAGGACACTGGGGCTGTACGATCGCCTGCGGTTTTCCCACATCCACTATGGCACCGCGGGATCGGCGCCGTGGTGGCACCGCCAGATCTTCAATGTGTTCCGGGCGGGGATTCTGCTGGTGTGCGTGATTCGGATGTTTGCCGACATCGACCCGTGGCTTGGGGTGTTCCCGGCGCTCTACTCCGGCCCGGTGCTGCTGTTGGGAATGCTGCTGATGCTGACGTCGTTCACCGTCATCAACTACCTGCAGGCCTACATGCACGAAGACTGGCGCTCGGGCATCGACGCCCAAGGCCACGGCCAGAAACTGATCACCAGCGGCCCGTTCAGCCGCTCCCGTAACCCCACCTTTATTGCCGTCATCGCCGGCCAGGCTGGTTTTTTTCTGGCCCTGCCGAGCCTGTTCTCGCTGGTGTGCCTGCTGGTGGGCGCGGCGGTGATCGTACGCCAGGCACGGGAAGAGGAAAAGGCCCTGAGCCGAACCTTTGGCGCCGAGTACGACGCCTACCGCGCCCGGGTGCCGCGCTGGTTCTGAGCCGCCTCAGCCGGCCTTTTTGCGGGCTTCGCGGATCACGTCGTAGGCGTGACTGATCTCCGCGGTACGCTCTTCCGCCATCTCGCGCATGCTTTCCGGCAGCCCTTTGCCGGCGAGTTTGTCCGGGTGGTTTTCGCTCATCAGTTTGCGATAGGCGCGTTTAATCTCGGCGTCGCTGGCGGAGGGGGCAACCCCCAGCACTTTGTAGGCGTCTTCGATCTGTTCGCTGCTGGAGCGGCGACCGCCACCGGATTGCCCGGCATGCGCGCCGCGCAACATGGCTTCCAGTTGTTCGACCTGGCTCTCGGGCAGGCCCAGCCGCCGGGCAATCCGCACCAGCATCTGATGCTCCTGCGGATGGACCACGCCGTCGGCCGCCACCGCCGAGACCTGTACCTGCAGGAACATCTGCAGCAGCGCCGGCTGCCGGCCGCTGATGCGCAGGAAGTGATCCAGTTCGGCATCGAGGTCGAAATCCGGCGCTTTGCCCCGGTTGAAGGCGTTCTTCGCGGTGGCCTTTTGCTGCTCGTTGAGTCGGAACCGAACAAACACGGCTTCCGCCATATTGATTTCGTCGCGGGTGACCACGCCGTCGGCTTTGCATAGGGCGCCCATGACCGCAAACACCGACTCCAGGAAACCGTCCTGAATGGACTGAAGCTTGCCAATCAGGCGGGATTTGGCACGGTGGAACAGAAAGGCGCCGATGGCGGCCCCAATGACGAAACCGGGAAACTTCCCGAATGCGTAGCCAATCAGGCCGCCAAAAATCATCGCAAACAGCATGAACCGATCCTTGAATCCGGGCGAAACACGACATCAGAGTATACGGTTTTGATCCCGGATTCATGACGGCCGCTTAACCTTCGCCGGCCACCCACACAGTGGCTTGGCAATCGCCCAAGCAGGCGCCATAGTGGGATCGGGGGTAGGGCATCATGACACGAGACGGCTATTCACTGGATCTGTTCGAGCACCTGGAACCACCGCAGACGCGCGAACCCATCGGCGTGGACGCGGTGGTGTTGCGCGGCTTTGCCCGCGCCATGGATGGCCGGCTGCTGGCGGCCATTGCCGAGGTGGCCGCCACGGCGCCGTTCCGCCACATGCAGACCCCCGGTGGCCATACCATGTCGGCGGCGCTGACCTGTTGCGGGGCGCTGGGCTGGGTGACCGACCGCGCCGGCTATCGTTACCAGCCGGACGATCCGCAGACCGGTGCGCCCTGGCCAGACATGCCGCCGGTGTTCCGGTCGCTGGCGCAAAGCGCAGCGGCGGAGGCCGGATTTGCCGGCTTTGAGCCGGACTCGTGTCTGATCAACCGGTACCGGCCGGGCGCTCGGATGGGCCTGCATCAGGATCGCAACGAGCGGGACTTCGCCCAGCCAATCGTGTCGGTGTCGCTGGGCCTGCCCATGGTGTTCCAGTTTGGCGGTGCCCGGCGCAGCGACCCGCGCACCAATGTGCCCCTGAGCCACGGCGATGTGGTGGTGTGGGGTGGCGCGTCGCGGCTTAGCTACCACGGTGTGCTCACTCTGAAACCCGGCCAGCACCCACTCACCGGCGACTGCCGCTACAACCTGACTTTTCGCCGGGC
>JBPEXU010000325.1:0-10383 GCA_052031225.1 Marinobacter sp.
GCCCCGCGTGGTCGTCACCGAGCCAAAAGTTGAGCCGAAGGTTGAGCCAAAAGTGCGGGCGCCTGTCGCCACACCCGCGCCCGAAGCCGAGTCGAGGATGGCCCCGGAGCCGGCGCCAGAAACGCCGACGGCCCGTCCGGACTGGTCCGAGGAGGCCTTTGAATGTCTGATATTTACCGTTGCCGGATTGCAGCTGGCGGTACCGCTCATCCTGCTGGGGGCGATTCACCGTATCGAAGAGGAGATCCGGCCCATCCCGGGCAGTCCGCGCTGGTACATGGGCATTCGGCCGGGCCAGGATCAGAATCTCAGGGTGGTGGACACCGCCGAATGGATTATGGCCGGGCGCGTACCGGAGGGTGCCCGGGAGAACTACCGGTTCGTGATCCGGCTGGACAACAGCGAGTGGGGACTGGCCTGTGACGATGTGGCCCAGTCGTTCACCCTGCAGCCCGATGAGGTACGCTGGCGTACGGCGCGAAGCAAGCGACCCTGGCTGGCGGGTACGGTGATCCATCACATGTGTGCCCTGATTGATGTCCGCACCATGGCTCAGCTGTTGGCGCGGGCGGAAAAAGAACACCACCTGGACCTCAGCTGACGGTCTGGCTGGTTACCGATTGAAACCGTGTCAGGCTGGCACGGTTTGTGCCCTCAACTATAGTATTGGGCACTGACGATGATTTTTTGACGATCAGGTTGCCCGCCGGGCAGCCGAAGAGGAGACAAAGCGTTATGGCATCCCCGAGCGGACAGCAGAATCAGGCCCAGGACGATCAGGTACTGCAGTACGTGACCTTCAAGCTGGATGACGAAACCTATGGCATTAACGTCATGCAGATTCAGGAAGTGTTGCGGTACACCGAGATCGCACCGGTACCCGGCGCGCCCGACTATGTGCTGGGCATCATCAACCTCCGGGGCAACGTGGTCACGGTGATCGACACCCGCCGCCGGTTCGGGTTGGCGGAAGCCGAAGTCACCGACGCCACCCGGATTGTGGTCATGGAATCGGCCAGCCAGGTCATGGGGATTCTGGTGGATTCCGTCGCCGAGGTGGTGTACCTGAAGTCCAGTGAAATTGAAACGGCACCGAATGTGGGTAACGAGGAAAGCGCGAAGTTTATCCAGGGTGTCTGTAACAAGAACGGCGAACTGATCATTCTGGTCGAGTTCGAAAAGATGTTGTCAGACGACGAGTGGGCGGAAATCGCAGCCCTGTAGGGAGCTCCCTCAGAACGCTTCGACGGACGCCTGCCGTGGTCATCATCGGGAGACGTCCGTCATGTATGCAGAAATTCAGACCTTTCTTCCCTGGCTGCTGACCGCAGCCGCCATTGTTCTGGTTCTGGTTCAGGGCATGGTCCAGCGTCGCCAGATCCGACAGCTCCGGAACAGCCTGAAAGAGCGCTGCGACACACTGGGCCGGGAGCTGCATGCCACCACCAGCGGCAGCATGGGCGTTGGCCAGCGCCTGGTGGCCTGTGAGCGCCAGCTGCACGAGCTGCGCACGGTCATCGACGAAATGCGTCAGAACGATCCACTGAGAATCTCCTACGATGAAGCTTCCCGTCTGGTGGATTTGGGCGCCGATATCGACGATCTCATGAACACCTGCGGCATATCCCGTCCCGAGGCCGAGCTGGTGTCTGCATTGAGGAAGCGCCAAGCGGCCTGAACCCGGCGCTCACTCAGACGCTGAATTTTTGCCCGGCTTGCCCGCATCGCCGGGGGTTTTGCCCTGAATGTGGAAGGCGAAGGCCAGGATTTCGGCGATAACCCGGTACAAGGTGTCCGGAATTTCCTCGTTCAGTGACAGCCGTGCCAGGATGCCGGCCAGCTCGGCATTTTCGTACAGCGGCACGTCGTGTTCCCGGGCGATGCGGACGATCTCTTCCGCCAGTTCCCAGGTGCCGGAGGCGGCAATGGTGGGCGCCCGCTCACCGTCGTATTTGAGTGCCACGGCCGCCGGGTTTCGCGGCTCTTGTTTCTCGTTGCTCATGCTCGCGTGTCCACCAGTCGATGTTCCAGCCGGGTCTGGATCGCCGGGGGCGTACCTCGCCGGCATTCCAGCTCGGTGACCTCCAGCCCCAGTTCCGACAGGCTTCGGCGCAGCAGCGGCAGCTGTTCGTTCACCCGTCGCAGCGTGGCCTGATGCTCGGCCCAGATCGACGCGCTGACGGTTTGCTGCCGAAGCGCCAGGTCGAAATGCAACGGCCCTGCCTCATCCAGATCCATGGCCAGCGTCAGGCGCCACTCGCTGACCGGCGTTTTCCGGCTTCCGTCCTGCTGTTTCTGTTCGCGCTCGTGCTGCTCGATTCTCAGTTGTGCAACCCGCGGCTCCTGCTGGGGGGTCAGCCAGGGCAACTCGACCAGCAAAGTAGAGGTTGGCGCCGGGGCGTCGCCACCGGCCCGCGCGGTCAGTACCTGGCTGTGCAGCTGATTGACGGTAATCCGGTTGAGCATGCCCGCAAGCAGTTTCAGCAGCTGGCCGGTACTGACCGGGTCACTGGCCGCGGCAGTGCTGGTGGCCGGGGCGCTCGCCAGCCGCGGAAACTGCAGCGGTGCCTGTAACAGCTCCGGGCTGCTGGCGGGCGTCAGGCGCGTGAAGTGCTCCGGGCCCTGGCCCTGCTGGCTCAACAGCGATGCAACCACGCGCATCAGCGCCAGCTTGAGGTCTGCCGGCGGCGCATCCTGAGCGCGCGCCAGCCGGGCCTCCGCAAACAATCCGCTTTCACTGAGCCATTGCCGAACCTGTTCCGGCGCTCCCGATGACGAGCCGGCGCCGGGCGGCAACTCTGCGCTGGCGGGGAGGCGGGCAATCAGTTGCGACATTGCCTGGCGGGCGGCCTCGGGCAGGGGCGTTGCGGTGACCGCCGACGGCAGCTGCCCCGGTGTCGGGTCTGGCCGGACGCCGCCGGCCAGGCTCTGGAAAAGCACAGACAGCCCGGTCTGCAGCGACTGCTGCCAGGGCAGGCGCTGGGCCAGCGCCTTGGCGATGCCGGCGTCCGGGGTCTGTGCCAGTTTGCCCAGGAGTTGCAGTTCGTTGCCGGCGCGGGCGATCCGGAGCCAGTCACCGACGGCAACCTCGCTGTTGCCGACCGAGGCCTGAACCAACAGTGATCGGCCGCGAATGTCCAGCACCAGCTCCGGCCCAGCGCCACCGCGCTGGAGCACGTCGGCAACCCGCGCCAGCGCCGTTTCGTTGTTCCGGAGCTGTAGCTGATCGAGCAGAACCCGGGCCGAAACGGTCGGATTGTCCACCGGCCCGGCGGGTTGGGGCGTGGGTTGGCCGGGGGAAGGGGGAATCGGTGACTGGCCGGGTAGTTTCATGGTGTCCCAATTGATGCTGAGCAAGAGTAATCCGCAGGCGCTTTCGCTATAATACGCGCCGCCGGCAAATCCTGCCGGGAACGATGTCTGCACTCGCTGTGTCAGTCATGAATGCACACGATGCCCATTGCGGTATCGCCTGGATTCGGGGCCCCGATGTCTGAGCCGTTATTACAGGCTGTCGAACTGCAGTGTGAGAGGGATGAACGGACGCTGTTCAAGAACCTCTCGTTCTCCATACTGCCCGGTACGGTGACCCGTGTCGAGGGGCCGAACGGTTCCGGTAAAACCACACTGCTGCGCATCCTGGCCGGTCTGAACGATGCTTGGTCTGGCAGGTTGCTCTGGTGTGGGCAGCCGCGCTCCCACCAGCGTGAGCATTTTCTCCGGAACATGCTGTACCTGGGGCATCGGCCCGGTATCAAGCCGTTGCTGACGCCGCTGGAAAATTTGCGGGCGCTGATGGCCGGGCGCCGGGCGCTGGCCGACGAGGTGTTGTCCCGGGCGCTGGAAGGCACCGGCCTGGCCGGCTACCAGAACGTGCCCTGCCGCAACCTGTCTGCCGGCCAGCAACGTCGGGTGGCGCTGGCGCGGTTGCTGATCGCCGACGAGCCGCTGTGGCTGCTGGATGAGGTGTTTACCGCGATCGATGCCGATGGCGTCCGCGCGATCGAAGCGCTGCTGCAGCAACGCGCGGCTGAGGGTGGGGCGGTGGTGGTGACCACCCACCACGATCTAGACCTGCCGGGTATGCAGCGCATCGTGTTGGGTCGGGGAGGCGACCATGTCGGCTAAACCGGACGCGAAACTACCGGTGATCAGCGACGGGATCGGCGCCGTTGAAGCCATGGCGGCGGTGTTTGTCCGGGATATGAAAGTGGCGTTTCGTCAGCGCCAGGATCTGCTGAATCCGCTGCTGTTCTTTATCATGGTGGTCACGCTGTTCCCGCTGGGCGTCAGCCCGGAAGCGGCGTTTCTTCGGGAAGCCGGGGCCGGTATTCTGTGGGTTGCGGCGTTGCTGTCGGTGCTGTTGTCGCTGGATCATCTGTTCCGCCATGATTTTGACGATGGCACGCTGGAACAACTGGTTCTGCAACCCCAACCGCTGTTTCTGCTGGTGCTGGCGAAAACGCTGGCCCACTGGATGTTGACCGGGCTACCGCTGGTGGTCCTGACACCGGTGCTCGCCGTGATGCTGCACCTGCCCGGGAACTCTATTGCGATTCTGTGTCTAACGCTGCTGATTGGCACACCGGTACTGAGTCTGATCGGAGCCATTGGCGCGGCGCTGACCCTGGGGCTGAGGTCGGCGGGGGTGTTATTGTCGCTGCTGATCATACCGCTTTACATTCCGGTGCTGATATTCGGGACCGGCACTGTGGCCGCAGCGACGGAGGGCTCCCCGGTTGGCGCCTATCTGGCACTGATGGGCGCGTTTCTGGTGCTGGCGATCACGCTGGCCCCTTTTGCATCGGCGGCGGCGCTGAGAATCAGCCTGTCTAACAGCTAGTAACGAAAACGGTTCAACGGGTACCAACTGATGTGGCAATTCTTTCACAAACTGGGGTCGCCCAAGTGGTTCTACGGAATCGCAACCCGGTTCATGCCCTGGTTACTGATCGGCGGTTTGGCTCTGCTTCTGGCCGGTATCGTCTGGGGCCTGGCGTTCGCGCCCAAGGATTATCTGCAGGGCAACAGCTATCGGATCATCTTCATCCATGTGCCGACCGCGTTCCTGGCCCAGTCGGTCTACGTCATGATGGCGGTCGCCGGGGTGGTGACGCTGGTCTGGCGGATGAAGCTGGCGGACGTGTTCGTCAAGGCGGTGGCACCGGTGGGGCTGACCCTGACCTTCCTGGCGCTGTTCACCGGCGCGGTGTGGGGCAAACCGACCTGGGGCACCTGGTGGGTCTGGGATGCGCGACTCACCTCCATGCTGATTCTGTTGTTCCTCTATGGCGGCGCCATCGCGCTGGACCGGGCGATCCGGGACGAGAAGTCCGCCGCCCGCGCGGTCGCCGTGCTGGTGGTGGTTGGGGTCGTCAATATTCCAATCATTCAGTACTCGGTGGAGTGGTGGAATACCCTGCACCAGCCGTCCACCTTCAAACTGACCGAAAAGCCGTCGATGCCGGCGGAAATGTGGATGCCGCTGCTGTTGTCGGTACTGGGGTTGTATCTGATCTTCGGCTGGCTGGCGTGCCTGCGGATGCAGACTGAAATCCTTGCCCGCGAGGCACGAACGCGTTGGGTGAAAGAGCTAGTACTGGCGGGGAGGCACTGACGATGGCATTCGAGTCTTTTGCAGCATTCCTGGTAATGGAAGGGCATGGTCCTTATGTGTGGACCTGTTACGGCGTTTTCTTCGTATTGATGGGCGTCCTCATGTTGCTGTCGCTGCGTCAGCGCCGGGCGGTCATGAACGCCTGCCGTCGCCGGCACGAGTCCGGACAAGAGCGGCCCGCTTCGGCCACGCAGCCGGCGGCCAGCTTTGCCCGAGTAGAAGTTTCCCAAGACTGAAGAGCAGGTAATTCATGCACCCAATCCGCAAAAAACGGCTGACCATCGTTCTGTTTCTGCTGGCGGGCATTTCCGTTGCCGTCGGTCTGATCACCTACGCGCTGCGTCAGAACATCAACCTGTTTTACGATCCGAGCCAGATTGCCGCCGGAGAAGCGCCGGTGGATGTCCGCATCCGCGCCGGGGGTATGGTCGAAGAAGGCTCGGTGATGCGCGATCCAGACAGCCTGCGGGTCGAATTCCGGGTCACGGATTTCAATGCGTCGGTGCCGGTCGAGTACACCGGCATTCTGCCGGACCTGTTTGCCGAGGGACAGGGCGTGGTTGCCATGGGCAAACTCAATGGCGAGGGTCGCTTCGTGGCGGACCAGGTGCTGGCCAAGCACGATGAAAACTACATGCCTCCGGAAGTGGCAGAGGCTCTGGAGAAAGCGTCCAAGGGCCAACATAAGGCGGGCGACAGCGCTCAGCCTTCATCTTACTGAACGACCGCCATTGTCTGGCAGAGGGGATTACGATGTATCCGGAGCTCGGACAGCTTGCCTTGATTCTCGCGTTGCTGCTGGCGACGCTGCTTTCCGTCGTGCCGCTGGCCGGTTCGTTGACCGGTCGGGAAAACCTGCAGGCGTTCGCCCGGCCGTTGGCGTCGGGCATGTTTGTGTTCACGGGCCTGGCGTTCGCGGTGCTGACTCACGCCTTTCTCACCGACGATTTTTCCGTGGCCTATGTGGCCAACAACTCCAACAGCCTGTTGCCCTGGTACTACAAGTTCAGCGCGGTCTGGGGCGGCCACGAAGGCTCGTTGCTGCTGTGGATCCTGATGCTGACCGGCTGGACCCTGGCGGTGGCGGTATTCAGCCGCCGGCTGCCGGCGGTGATGGTGTCCCAGGTGCTGTCCGTTCTGGGCATGGTTTCGGTGGGCTTCTTCCTGTTCATCATCATCACCTCCAACCCGTTTGATCGCCTGCTGCCGAACGTACCGGCGGACGGTGCCGACCTGAACCCGTTGCTGCAGGACATCGGCCTGATCATGCACCCGCCGATGCTGTACATGGGCTACGTCGGCTTCTCGGTGGCCTTCGCTTTTGCCATTGCCGCGCTGATCAACGGCCGGCTCGATGCCGCCTGGGCCCGCTGGTCCCGGCCCTGGACCACCGTCGCCTGGGCGTTCCTATCGATTGGCATCGCCTTGGGTAGCTGGTGGGCCTATTACGAACTGGGCTGGGGTGGCTGGTGGTTCTGGGACCCGGTGGAGAACGCCTCGCTGTTGCCCTGGCTGTCCGGCACCGCGCTGATGCATTCGCTCGCGGTGACCGAAAAGCGGGGCGTGTTCAAGAGCTGGACCGTGTTGCTGGCGATTGTCACCTTCGCCCTGAGCCTGCTGGGTACCTTCCTGGTCCGCTCCGGCGTGCTCACCTCGGTTCATGCCTTCGCCTCCGATCCCGAGCGGGGCAATTTCCTGTTGATGCTGCTGGCCATCACGGTCATCTCCAGCTTGGTGCTGTACGCGTTCCGGGCCCCGGTGGTCCATGTCCGCGCCCGCTACGGGGTGTTCTCCCGGGAAGTGGCCTTGTTGCTGAACAACGTGCTGCTGGTGTCGGCAACCCTGCTGGTGGCCATCGGCACGCTGTATCCGCTGGTGCTGGATTATCTGGACATGGGCAAGCTGTCCATCGGGGAACCGTTCTTCAACACCACCTTCAGCCCGCTGGCGATCGCTACCGGGCTGTTGTTGGGGGCGGGGATTTTCTCCCGCTGGAAGAGAACCGACGGCGGCTGGCTGGGTCGGAAACTGCTCTGGCCGATGGCGCTCAGTGTCCTGCTGGCGACCGCCGCGGTGCTGGCCTACGGCGGCTTCAAGCCCTGGGCATTTCTTGGCTTGCTGACTGCGATCTGGGTGTCGGTAGCCACGTTCTGGGATCTCTGGGACAAGTCGGGTTCCCGCAAGGGCCGGTTACATGGCCTCAAGCGCCAGTCCCGCAGCTACTGGGGCATGGTGCTGGGCCACCTGGGCCTGGCGATGACCATCGCCGGCGCGACGGTGGTTTCAAACTACGGCATTGAGCGGGATGTCCGGATGACCCCGGGCGACGTGGCATCGGTGGGCGATTACCAGTTCGTGTTCAAAGCCATTGGCGAGCGCCAGGGCAAGAACTTCACCGCCCAGTACGGCCGTTTCGACGTACTGCTCGATGGTGAGCGCATCGCTATCCTGCACCCGGAAAAACGCCAGTACCTGGTGGGCATGAGCGTGATGACCGAGGCCGACATCGACGCCGGGCTGTTCCGGGACATTTTTGTCGCCATCGGAGAACGCATTTCCGATCAGGCCTGGGCCATTCGTCTGCAGTATAAGCCGCTGGTGCGCTGGCTCTGGCTCGGTGCGCTGATCATGTCGATCGGTGGTTTCCTCGCCATCTCGGATCGCCGGTACCGGGTTCGTGAGACCGCACAGGCGCCAACGGCCGCGGCGCAACCGAAGCCGGCAACCGGCGCGGAGGCAGTGTCATGAGGCGTTTCCTGCTGTTTCTACCGTTGCTGATCGCCGTGGCGCTCGGAGTCATTCTGTTCGCCGGTATCGGCAAGGACCCGACCAAACTGGAGTCGGCGCTGGTGGGTAAACCGGTGCCGGAGTTCGCCCTGAGCGACCTGAACGATCCGGACACAACCCTGGACCCCAGCCTTTTCCGGGGCCAGGTGTCGCTGCTCAATGTCTGGGCCACCTGGTGTCCGGCCTGCCGTGACGAGCACGAGGATCTGATGTGGCTGGCCCATGAGCAGGGCGTCAACATCATTGGTCTCAATTACAAGGACGACCGCGATCAGGCGCTGTCCTGGCTTGAGCGCCTGGGCAACCCCTACAGCCGCACCGTGTTTGATCCCCGGGGAACGCTGGGCTTTGACCTGGGCGTGTACGGGGCGCCGGAAACCTTCGTGATCGATGCCGATGGCACGGTGCTGTATCGCCACGTCGGGGTGGTGAACGAGCGAGTCTGGCGGGAGGTGCTCTCGCCGATTGTCCGGGATGCGGGAGGTCTGGGCGGATGATGCGTACGCTTCTACTGGCCTTGTTGCTGACGGCTTCGGCGCTGGTACGCGCCGAGGTCGCGGATGTCTACGACTTTGACAGCCGGGAACAGGAGATGCGTTTTCAGGCCCTGATCTCGGAGTTGCGGTGTCCCAAGTGTCAGAACCAGAACATCGCCGACTCCAATGCGCCGATCTCCAAGGACATGCGGGACGAGGTCTACCGGATGATGAAAGCCGGTGCCTCCAACGACGAAATCGTTGGCGCCCTGGTCGATCGGTTTGGCGAGTTTGTCCGCTACAAGCCGGAATTTGACCGCCGCACCTACCTGCTCTGGCTGACGCCGGCGATCGGTGTGCTCGGCGGTCTGCTGGTGGTCGCCGGGGTGGTGATTCGCTCGCAGCGCCGGGACCGTTCGGAATCGGCACTGACCCCGGAAGAGCGGGCGCGGGCCGAGCAGATCCTGTCCGGACAGGATCGGTCCGGCGATCCACAGTAATCGCACCCACAACGCTAAACCCAATTTCAACGCAGTGACGACGCCTCCATGACCACCACTTTCTGGCTTGCCGCAACGGTACTCATTCTGTCCGCCCTGGCTTTTATCCTGTACCCGGTGCTGTTTCACCGGTCGGGTGCTCAGGCCCGCTCCGATCTTCGGAATCAGGTCTTGCTGGCCTACCGTAGCCGGCTGAAAGAGCTGGACGACGAGCGCCGTGCCGGCATCCTGGATGAGGACAGTTATCAGCAGCTCAAAGAGGAACTGGCGGGCACCATGCTCGACGACGTGCCGGAGGAACGCACGCCGGCTCCTGCCCTGACCGGCCGGCGCAGTGCCCGGGCCATCGCCCTGATCTCGATTCTGCTGTTGCCGGCGGCAACGGTGTATCTGTACCAGCAATGGGGGGCCATGGATCGGGTCGAACAGTACCTGACCATGCAGCAGGTGGCGCAGACCGATTCGGCCCGACAGGAGCAGATGGCGGCGTTGGTCGAGCAGTTGCGCGAACGGCTGGAAGCCAGCCCGGACAACCCCGATGGCTGGGCCATGCTGGGCCGCAGCTACATGCGTCTGGAACGCTTTGAGGAAGCGGCCCGGGCCTTCCAGCGCCTGGCAACCTTGGTCAAAGACGATCCGGCGGCTCAGGCGGTGGCGCTGGGGCTGTCCGCTCAGGCGTTGTTTTTTGACAGTCAGGGTGCGATGACACCGGCGGTCACCCGGGCGATCAACGAGGCCCGGGCGTTGAACCCGGACGAGGTGAACGCGCTGGGGCTGCTGGGGATCAACGCCTTCAGCCGCGAGGACTATCGGGAAGCGATCCGGTACTGGGAGCGCATTGTCGAGGTCGCGCCCGGTCACCCGCAGATCGCCTCGATTCGCGGGGGTATTGCCGAAGCTTATCGACGTCTGGGGGAGGTTCCGCCTGGGCCCGAGCAGGGCGCGGGCGGCCCCGGCGTGACGGTGGAGGTATCGCTGGATGAGGCGTTCCGGAACGACGTAC
>JBPEXU010000326.1:0-5780 GCA_052031225.1 Marinobacter sp.
CGCAGCCAGTCCGACCACCGCCAGGGTGTTGAAAATCCCCGATCCCAGAATGTTGCCCAGGATCAGGTCGTGTTCGTTCTTCTTGACCGCCGCCAGCGCGGACGCGAGTTCCGGCAGCGAGGTGCCAATGGCGACGATGGTCAGGCCGATTATCAGATCACTGACGCCCAGGGCCTGGGCCACGGTGACCGCGCCCCAGACCAGCAGGCGCGAGCTGACGATCAGCAGTACCAGGCCGATCACCAGCCAGACAATGGCGTTTTTCAGAGGCATGGGGTGGGTAATGATCTCGGCATCGGCATCCCCGGCCAACGGGTCGGCTTTGCCGCGGATACCCTGGAAAATCGACCAGCCCATCACGACCGCGAACACCGTCAGCAGAACGGCACCGTCCAGCCGTGACAGATAGCCGTCCATCAGCTGTGCACCGGCGATCAGGGTCAGCACCACCAGCAGCGGCAGCTCTTTCCGGAGCACCTGGGAATGCACGGCAATGGGGGCGATCACGGCGGTCAGGCCGACGATCAGGGCAATGTTGGTGATGTTGGAGCCGTAGCCGTTACCCAAGGCCAGGCCGGGGTTGCCATCGGCGGCGGCCATGGCCGAAACCGCCAGCTCCGGCGCCGAGGTCCCGAAGCCAATGATGACCATGCCAATCAGCAACGTGGGCACGCCCAGGTGCTTGGCGGTTGCCGCCGCACCTTCGACAAATTTGTCCGCACTCCAGACCAGCAGAACCAGGCCCGCGAGAATCGAGCCCAAAGCCATCAGCATACTGTCAACCTCAGTTTATAAATTGTCCAAGCAGGTACACCCCCGCGTAGCCGAGGGTGTAGGCGGCCAAAAGGTGCACAAGATACCGCATGTAGGCGGCAAAGGTCAGCCCGGGGACCTTGCTCATGGCAACGATGCCGGCGGCGGAGCCGATCACCAGCAGCGAACCGCCGACGCCCACGGCGTAGGTCAGCCCCATCCACTCGCCCGGACTCATGTCGATCCCCGCTTTCAGCAGCGCGGCGGTCAGGGGCACGTTGTCGATCACCGCCGAGAAGATCCCCATCAGGTAGTTGGCGTACAGGGGCGGCAGCACGTCGTAGACCGCCACCAGGGAATCCAGCGCGTGAATTTCCTGCAACATGCCCACCAGCAGCAGGATGCCGAGGAAGAACAGCAGGGTTTCGAATTCGATGATACGAATGTATTCCAGAATGGGATCGAGGTCGGAATCGTCGCTCATGAACCGGGACACCAGGAACATGATCGACAGCCCGAACAGGAAGGTCAGCACCGGAGGAATGGCGAACAGGGCGTTGCCGGCGATGGTGCACAGGATTGTCAACAAAAACAGCCCGGCGATGACCGCATCGACCCGCCGGACCGGGGTGCTGCGGGCGTGCAGGGTCACGGTGCCGGTCAGGCCCCGGGACAGCAACAGCGCCAGAATAAACACGGTGACCGAGGCCGGTATGGCGAGCGTCAGCAAGGTCAGGATTTCCACCTTCTGGGCCAGGAAAATCATCAGGGTGGTGACGTCACCGGTAATCAGGGCAACGCCGCCGGAGTTGACCGCGAACACCACCAGCACGATGAACTGAAGCCGCTTCTTCAGCGCCAGATCCAGCGACAGGATGAGTGAGCATGAGACTAAAGTGGCAGTTATATTGTCGGCTAAAGAGGAGAAAATGAAGCAAAACAGGCCCGTCAGGAAGAGAAGTCGTCGTTCGCTCACCTGTCCCGGCATGATCAGATAGATCAGGTTTTCGATCATTCCTTTCTTGTTCAGGTACGCGACGAACGTCATCGCCGCCACCAGAAACAGCCACAAACTGGCGATTTCGGCGATGCTCTCCGACAGACCGGCCGTGATCGCTGCCGTGCCATCCTCACTGTCGCTGAACAGGAACAGCAGCATCCAGCTCAAGGTGCCGAAAAACAGCGTGACTTTCGCCTTGTTGACGTGGATCGCTTCTTCGAAGATGACGCCCAGCAGCGCCAATACAGCAAGAATAATCAGAACAGCTTCAAGGGCAGACATGGGGATATCCTGTCCGGTGGTCCGGTGGACGCCAGCGCGCGGCGCCAGTCTGGGGCAGGATTCTAGACCTTTGACCCAACGCCGGCCACTGTTCGTAACCTTTGGTCGAAGCTCAGACACACAGCCACACACGTCCGGATGATGGCGTTGGCATCGGGCCAAGATTGACAATCGCAATTTATTATTGCCGACAAAATCGGGATAATTGCCGCCACATTCGGACAGGAAGCATACGGCAGCGATCGTTACCTGGCGCCAGGCCGGCTTCCGACGGGCTTTTCTGCTGATCGTGGGAAAGCAGACAGGTTTCATTACTAGCTAGGGTAAAAACCAATGGCCGTTAGACAGGCAGACGTAGTGCTGGTCGGTGGGGGCGTCATGAGCGCTACCCTCGGCATGATGCTCAAGCAACTGGACCCGTCCCTGGACATCGTCATGGTGGAGCGTCTGGATCACGTTGCCCATGAAAGCACCGACGGATGGAACAACGCAGGCACCGGCCACGCCGGCTACTGCGAGCTCAACTACACACCGGAAACCGAGGATGGCGACGTGGCCATCGAGCGGGCGTTGAAAATCAATGCCCAGTTCGAGGTGTCCCTGCAGTTCTGGTCGTACCTGGTGGAGCGGGGCATCCTGCCGGAGCCCAACACTTTCATCAACCGCACGCCGCACCAGAGTTTCGTCTGGGGCGAGAAGGACGTGGCGTTTCTCAAGCGCCGTTACGAGAAGCTCAAGGCCCACCACCTGTTCCGGGAGATGGAGTACACCGAGTCCCCGGAAGATCTGGAAGAGTGGATGCCGCTGGTGGTCAAACACCGGGACCCGATGCAGCGTGTGGCCGCGACCCGGATCAAGCACGGTTCCGATGTCGACTTCGGCTCCCTGACCCGGAGCATGGTCAAGTGGCTCGAAACCCAGCCCAACTTCGAGCTGATGCTCAGCTGCCCGGTCACCTATCTGGATCAGCGCGACAACGGCCGCTGGAAGGTGCGGGTCAAGAACCAGAAAACCGGCGAAGTGACCAAGCTGGAGGCCGGCTTTGTGTTCCTGGGCGCGGGCGGCGGTGCTCTGCCGCTGCTGCAAAAGTCCGGCATTGAGGAAGCCCGTGGTTACGGCGGGTTCCCGGTCAGCGGTCAGTGGCTGGTGTGCCAGAAACCGGAAATCGTCGAGCAGCACCATTCCAAGGTTTACGGCAAAGCCCCGATCGGTGCGCCGCCGATGTCGGTGCCCCACCTCGACACCCGGATCATCAACGGCGAGCCGGCGCTGCTGTTTGGCCCGTTCGCCGGTTTCACCACCCGGTTCCTGAAACAGGGCTCGGTGTTTGATCTGTTCGGCTCGGTGCGCGCCACCAACCTCAAACCGATGCTGTCGGTCAGCAAGAGCAACATGGACCTGACCCGCTACCTGATCGGCGAGGTGTTCCAGTCCCACAGCGACCGGGTCGCGTCGCTGCGTAACTTCTTCCCGGACGCCCGCGAGGAGGACTGGAAACTCCAGATGGCGGGGCAGCGGGTGCAGATCATCAAGCAGACCCCGGACGGCGGCGGCAAACTGGAGTTCGGCACCGAGATCGTGGCCGCCAAAGACGGCACCCTGGCGGCGCTGCTGGGCGCCTCGCCCGGCGCTTCCACCGCGGCCAACGCGATGCTCAACGTGATCGAGCGCTGCTTCCCGGAAAGCCTGAAAAAGAAAGGCTGGCAGGAGCATATGCTGGAGATGGTGCCGTCCTACGGTCAGTCGCTGGTGGACGACGAGGCCCTGCTGACCAGAGTGCGCGAGCGCACTCACGCAACCCTGAAGCTGGGCTATCGCTAACCGGTATCCGAGCCGGTTGGCAAAAGGGCGTCAAGCCTCCGGGCGGGCGCCCTTTTTTTGTGACGCATCGGCCCCGCGCAGCATCGCCTGCAGCAGTTCCTTGGCGTCAAACTTGGTCAGCGCTTCGTTGGCGCCCACCTGATTGGCGTAGCTCAAGCTCATTTCGCTGTTCAGCGAGGTGTGCAGAATGATGTAGGGCTGCTTCAGCGCGCCATTGTCCCGCACGTTGAAGGTCAGCTCGTAGCCATCCAGGCCCGGCATCTCGATGTCGCTGACCAGAATGTCGATGGGCCGGCCGTGATCGTGGGCCTGCAGCAGCATCTGCAAGGCGTCGTCGCCGTTGGAGGTCACCTGATAGCTGATGTCCTTGTCGTCCAGCACGTCCGACAGCTGTTTGCGGGCCACCAGGGAGTCGTCCACCAGCAGAATGTTCAGCGACCGCAGGGTTTCGCACTGCAGGTCAGTCAGCACCACCTCCTGCGGTTCCAGCGATTCCGGATAGACCTTGGCCAGCAGCAGCTCCACGTCCAGCAGCTGGATGATATCGCCGTTGACATCCAGCAGCCCGGTAATGAACGCGTTACGGCCCAGCGCCTTTGGTGGCGGCAGCACCTGCTTCCAGTCGGTCTCGATGATCTTCTGCACGCCCCGGACCAGAAAACCGATCTCCTGGCGCTGAATATCCGTGACAATGATCGAACCCTGTGCCCGCTCCTCCGGCGTCAGCGCCGGATAGCCCACCGCCGCCGCCATGTCGATCACGGGTAGCGCATGGCCCCGGAAGGTCGCGGTGCCAATCACGGCGTGATGGCTGTGGGGCAGCCGGGTCAGGCGCTGAAAGGGGACAATTTCACGGATTTTCAGGGTGCCAATGCCGAACAGACGCTCACCCGCCAGGCGGAACAACAACAGTTTTTGGGTCTGCTTGGTTTTTTTGGTCATCGAACGGCACCCTTACTGAAAAACTCCGAGTTGGCCGGGCGTGGTCACGCCGCCGGCGAGCTGCTCAAACCGATATGGTAGCAGGTTCGCCGAGATCAATGGCGCGGCCCGAGCTAGCCAATGGTACAACGGCACTAGCCGAGCAGGCCGGACACCACAAACCAGCCGGTGCCGAGGGTGAGCCCCGTTGCCACCAGTGCCAGCAGACCATCCCGGGCGATAATCGCCAGCCCGAACGCCATCAGCGCCAGCCCGCCACCGTTGGCGCTGAACGGCACAAGCTCCATCAGCGGCATGGCCCCGGCGACCGCCATACACAGCAGCGCCATCAGATACTGGCCCGGGCCGCGGGTGAGCCACACCAGCCGGGGTCGGGTGTAACGATCCAGATAGCAGGCGGGTTTGTTCATCCAGTCCAGTCCGCGCACCAGCTTTGCCCGGGACACCCGCCGCCTGGCCAGCGAAGCCGGCAGCCAGATGCTCCGGCGCTGAAACAGCAGTTGCCCGAGGGTGAGTAGCACAACCAGCCCCAGAAGCGTGGGAATGCCAGGAATATCGCCAATCAAGGGCGCAATCACAATCAGCCCGACCACCAGCACCACCGGGCCAAACGAACGCTCCCCAACCGCCTGAAAGATATCCGCCACCGACACCTGGTCCCGGCCTTCGGTGTGGGTGCGCAGGCGGTCCAGCAGTTGTTGCAGGTTTTCCGGGGCGTCGGGTTGATTCATGGTGGCATCGTTACAGGGTTGGTTTTGCCGGTAAACCTTAACCGGATTTTCGCCGCGCTGCATGACCACAGGATGAACCTTGTACCATCCGCCGCTGTACCCGGTGTTGATCATTGACCAATGAGCACCAAAGATACAGGGTGGGAGTGATGGACCGACAACACAGGTGAAACAGGAGCGTGAGCCAAGCATGAACCGTATTGACCCCGACGTCTGGACCCGGAACGCCTGGCGAAACCGTTTGCAAACCG
>JBPEXU010000327.1:0-3529 GCA_052031225.1 Marinobacter sp.
AATTGATCCATGGTCGTCGCTCCGACGATGTTGCTGGTGACGAAACTCCGACTGTTCACATACGCCAGTGCCAGCTGAGCGGGGGACAACTGGTGCTGCCGGGCCAGTTCCACGTATGCCCGGGTCGCCGCCATGGCCCGTTCACCGGAATAGCGGGAGAAACGTTTGTAGCGGGTGAGCCGCCCCTTTTCCGGCCATTGTTCCGCCAGATACTTGCCGGAGAGCATGCCAAACGCCAGCGGTGAATAAGCCAGCAAACCGGTGTGTTCCCGATGAGCAAACTCCGCCAGCCCGACCTCAAACGAACGGTTCAGCAGATTGTAAGGATTCTGGATACTGACTACCCTCGGCCAGCCCTTGTCTCTGGCCAGCCTCAGGTATTCCGCCACACCCCAGGGCGTTTCGTTGGACAGGCCGATGTGACGGACCTTACCATCGCGCACCAGCGCATCGAGCGCCGACAGTGTTTCTTCAATGGTGGCCTCGCCTTCCTCCGGTCGGTGCTCGTAGCCCAGGCGGCCAAAGAAATTGGTGTGCCGCTCCGGCCAGTGCACCTGGTACAGGTCGATGTAGTCCGTCTGCAGGCGCTTGAGGCTGTCTTCACACGCCTGGATGATGTGCGCCCGGGTCAGGTGCGGCCCGTCGCGCAGATAGTCCAGGCCGTTGCCCGGTCCGGCCACTTTGGAGGCAATCACCAGGTCGTCGCGCCGGCCCCGGCGGGCCAGCCAGTTGCCCAGATAGGATTCGGTCAGCCCCTGGGTGTCGGCTTTCGGCGGCACCGGGTACATCTCGGCGGTATCAATGAAGTTGATCCCCTCAGCGACCGCGTAATCCAGCTGTTCAAAGGCCTCACGCTCGCTGTTCTGTTCGCCCCAGGTCATGGTGCCGAGGCAGATCAGGCTGACATCAAGATCGGTATTGCCCAGTTTTCGCGTTTGCATACGGTCTCCACATCGAGGGTTGAAACGGGGTCGGGAACGAGTCAACAGAATGTCACGGGAGTGTCGCAGAACTGTCACCCCCGGTTTCCATAGTAGAGTCGTGTCCGAGGAAACACAGGAACCACCGTGACCACGACAACCCCAGCCAACCGGCGCCCACAACACGTTACCATTGTTTCGGAAACCTTTCCGCCGGAAATCAATGGCGTGGCCAATACCCTGAGGCACCTCTGCCAGGGTCTGCTACAGCGCCAGCACCGGGTAACGGTCATACGCCCCAGGCAACGGAATGAGATCGACACCGGGACCAATATCGGCGAGGGGCTGTTTACCGAACAGGTGGTCGTGCCGGGCCTGCCGCTGCCGGGGTACGCCGATCTGCGCTTTGGCGTCACCACCAGTCACCGGCTTGCTCGTCTCTGGCGGGCACGCCGGCCGGACGCAGTCTACGTCGCCACCCAGGGGCCACTGGGCGTGGCCGCCGTCAGCGCGGCCCGGCGCCTGGGCATTCCGGTCAGCTCCGGCTTTCACACCAACTTCCACCGCTACAGCCGGTACTACGGCGTGGGTGCCCTGGAACGCTTGCTGTGCCGGTATGGCCGCTGGTTTCACAATCGCACCGCAGTGACTCTGGTGCCGACCCAGAAGACCCGACGCATGGTCGCCGACATGGGCATTCCGGCCACCGCGCTCTGGAGTCGCGGCGTCGACTGTCAGCGCTTTGCGCCTCACAAGCGGGATGACACACTTCGACGCGACTGGGGGCTGGGTCCGAACGACCGCGCAGTCCTGTACGTCGGCCGGCTGGCGGCGGAAAAGAACCTGCGCATGGCGGTGGCTTGCTTCGAGCGCATTCGCGGCCTGCATCCCAACGTCCGCTTTATTCTGATCGGTGACGGCCCACTGAAGCACGAACTGCAAGAACGCCACCCCGACTACCGGTTTTGCGGCATGCGCCAGGGCGAAGACCTGGCCCGCCACTATGCCTCCGGGGATCTGTTCCTGTTCCCCAGCAAAACCGACACCTTCGGCAACGTCGTGCTGGAAGCCATGGCCAGCGGTCTTGCCGTGGTCGCCTTCGACGACGCCGCCGCCAGCGAACACATCCGTTCGGAAGAAAACGGCATGAAGGTCGCCCTGGACGACGACGAAGGCTTCGTCGACTGCGCGCTGCGACTGACCGACCAGCCGACGCTGCTGAGCCGGGTGCGTGCCCAGGCCCGGCTCGACGCCCTGGAACTGGATTGGGCGACCCAGATCGAGCAGTTCGAGCAGCTGGTCCTGACCTCGACAACCAAGGCGAGATACCATGCCGTCAGCAAACAAAGCCTCTCGATTCTTTGAGATCGCCGATCAGCGCGAGTATCTGCTGTGTCAGTCGATCAACCGCGCCGTCCGTTACCGGCCGATCCGGGGCTATTTCCGTCTGGTCAGCCGGTTGGGCGATGGCTGGTTCTGGTACGCGCTGATCCTCGCCCTGCCGGTGCTCGCGCCCTCGGCCGGCGTTGGCCTGGCACTGTTGATGGCACTGACCGGGCTCACCTGCACCCTGACCTACAAGCTGCTGAAGCACTGGCTGATCCGGGAACGGCCGTTCATCTCGTTCCCGGCCATCGACTGTGCCACGCCGCCGCTGGACCGCTACAGCTTCCCTTCCGGCCACACCCTGCACGCGGCGTGTTTTCAGGTGATGCTGTGCCTGACGGTGCCGGTACTGGCCTGGCTGGTGCTGCCGTTCACCCTGTCCGTGGCTGCCTCCCGGGTTATCCTGGGCCTGCACTACCCTTCCGACGTCGCGGCCGGCGCCCTGATTGGCGGCGGTCTGGGGTATCTGTCCTGTACCTATCTGTTGTTCGCCTTCGATGGCCTGGTTTGACCGTTTGCCGACCGCAATCTGAACTACACTGAGTCCGGACAACCGTCATTCCGGAGTTCCACATGAACATCAGGTATCCGATGGCCGCGGCGGTCGCCGCCGGGCTGTGCGTATTTCTGCTTTGGCCGGACGCCGCCAGCCCGCCCGAATCACCGCCAGCGCCACCCCGCTTCCAGCCGGGCAGCCCACCCGGCGACTCCGCCCTCTCCCTGTCTGCCGAGACGCTCCTGACCGAAGAACAACGGGCGATGCTGGAAGACCCAAAGGTTCTGCGTTTTTCCGAGCGGCTGGCGTTCGAGCAACGGGTGCGGACCTGGTTCGAGAACGCCGGCGGGCTGGACACCGAAACCTTGCGCGCCTCGGCGCAAACGCTGGACGAGGAGCTGACGCAGTACGAAGCGCAACAGCAGGTCAGCGCCGCAGAAGCGCTGATGGTGAGACTGGCCATGATTAAGATCACCGAGCCGGACGAAGGCGCCCAGAAAGCCGCCGCCCAGGCACTGATCCAGCGCTATCAGGCGGCTTCCGAGACACGCCTGGCCCAGTGGCGCGAGCATACCCCGCCCGAATTTCTCCACTACAAGGTCCGGGAGAAACAGATTGTCGAGGAGGTTATGGCGATGACCCGCTTTCCCGACGGCATGACCCGAGACGAGTACCTGCGCCAGCAACTGTTGCAGGCGCGGATTGAAACCATGGGGCAGGCGGCAAC
>JBPEXU010000328.1:0-11100 GCA_052031225.1 Marinobacter sp.
GCCATGGCCTGCCGGTACGGGATCCGCTCTGGCGTCGAGCAGCCGAGAAAGCCGCACACCAGGTCCGCGACTTCATCCATAAGCCGAGCATCGTCAAACCCGGGCCGATACCATTCCAGCATCGAGAACTCGGGATTGTGACGCCGCCCGCGCTCGCCGTTACGAAACACCCGGGAAATCTGGTAAATCGCACCCGAGCCCGCCGCCAGCAGGCGTTTCATATGGTATTCGGGAGAGGTCTGCAGCCAGCCGCCTTCGCGTCCTGCCGCGGACACGGCCGCCGGGATGCCATCCAAGTGCGGATCGGTGACGCCGAAACGCCCAAGCGCGGGCGTTTCCACCTCCAGCACCTCCCTGTCCGCAAAAAAGCCGCGCACATACGCCAGGAGCTGTGCACGGCTTTTCAGGGCGGCCTGTGAAGCAGCGGGCTGCCAAACAGGTTGATCACTCATTGCACTGACATCAGCTGCTCTTGACGCGGCTGACGTATTCGCCGGAGCGGGTATCGACCTTGAGAACTTCACCGATGGTAATAAACAGAGGTACGTTTACGACTGCGCCGGTAGACAGAGTCGCGGGCTTGGAACCGCCCTGGGCGGTATCGCCCTTCATGCCCGGATCGGTGTCAACCACTTCCAGCTCGACAAAGTTTGGCGGCGTGACCGACAGCGGCGCCCCGTTGTACAGGGTGACGGTGTAGACATCCTGTTCTTTCAGCCATTTGATGGCGTCTCCCACCGCTTTGGCATCCGCGGCGTACTGCTCAAAGGAGCCATCGGTCAGCATGAAGTGCCAGAACTCGCCGTCGGTGTAGAGATACTCCATGTCCTGATCAATGACATCCGCCGCTTCGAGAGACTCGCCCGACTTGAAGGTGCGTTCCCAAACCCGGTTCGTGGTCAGGTTGCGCAATTTAACCCGGTTAAAGGCCTGCCCCTTACCCGGCTTAACAAACTCGTTTTCGAGGATGACGCAGGGATCCCCATCCAGCAAAACCTTAAGACCGGCACGAAATTCGTTGGTAGAATATGAAGCCATGAAATGTCCACCTGACACAGTGTCGTTGAAAGTTCAAAGGTCGCTATGATACAGCGAACCCCCGCCCCGATAGAAGCCCGCATCACCGGAGACGACAACCGTAGCTGGCAGCAAATCCTGGCCGGCTCGATCACCTCGCCCGCAGCGCTTCTGAACCGGCTGCGGCTGCCCGAAGAGGCTTGGCTTGTGGGTGCTGAAGCGGGGCATGAGCGGTTCCCGATACGGGTTCCGGAACCGTTTCTGGCCAGGATGCGTCCGGGCGACCCCGACGATCCGCTGCTGCGTCAGGTTCTGCCCCGGATTGAGGAAGCGACCGACAAGGCGGGCTATGTCCGGGATCCACTCGAAGAAAACAGCGCCATCCAGACCACCGGCCTGATCCGGAAATACCGCACCCGGGCACTGCTGATGGTGACCGGTCAGTGCGCCATCAACTGCCGCTACTGTTTCCGCCGCCACTTTCCATACAGTGAACAGCGACTGAGCCCCGAAGACCGTCAGACCGTGCTGGCGACCCTGCATCGCAGCCCGGAGATCAACGAAGTTATTTTCAGTGGCGGTGACCCCCTGGCGGTAAATGACCGGCTGCTCAGTCAATGGGCCAGAGACATCGCCGGGGTGCCACACGTGCGCCGAATCCGGCTGCACACACGACTGCCGATTGTCATACCGCAGCGGGTTTGCGACGCCTTGCTCAAGTGGCTCACCGGCACGCCGCTGCAGATCGTGATCGTGGTGCACGTCAACCACCCGGCCGAACTCGATGCCACAACCCGGCGGGCGCTCAGCCTGCTGAAATCGGCCGGCGCCACACTTCTGAACCAGAGCGTCATCCTCAGGGGCGTCAATGACGATGTGCAAGTGCTGACCGAACTGAGCGAAACGCTGTTCTCAGCAGGCGTACTGCCTTATTACCTACACGCCTTCGATCCGGTTGCGGGCGCTCATCATTTCGATGTCAGTGACGACGAGGCCCGAAAACTGGTACGAGAGATGCTGGAAACTCTGCCGGGATTCCTGGTCCCAAGACTGGTCCGGGAAGTTCCCGGGCGGGCGAGCAAAACCCCGATCAACCTGTTGCCGTGAACGCGGTCGCAAAACCTGGCCCGTTTTCACCTGTCAAAGATTGTTAACGGGTGATTTTCTCGCTTTTTGTTAGACGTTTGCTATTTTAAAGTCCAGAACGCTTTACGATAAAAATATGTATTTTCGGCGATTTCGCGGCGGCCCGGTCTCGTGCTGAGACACAACCTGGCCTGAAGGTGAAGCCCACAATACCAACCGTGGCCCAGACATTGGCGTGAACTCATGGAAGGCACCATCCTGAAACCTGACCTCAGAGTCCCAGAACAGAAAACCGCAACCCTGTCGTTCTGTGACACCAACCCCAAGGCATTTCGCCAATGGGTGGATCTGCTGCCGATGGCCAACATTGGCGAAGCGTCGCGCCAGCTCTATCACGCCATTATCGAGCTCAATCACCTGTTCGTTGCGCCACAGCAACGGCTGCAATTCCTTGAGCTTGTCCGCGAAAAAATACATTTCGTGTGCAATGAACTGTCCCGGCATTTTCTTGGCCTGGCAGTGGGACTGCCGGAAAAACAGCGCAAAATTGCCAACCTGTCCCAGGCCCTGCAATTGCACCTGGCCAGCGGCTACAAGTTGTGCATTCTGGAATTCCTCGACAGCGGCGGCCTTGACCGCAACCGGAAACCCATCGCGCAGGCCATCCACCGCGCGATCACCGAGTTGTCGGCAACCATCCTGCGCTCTCATCAACTCTATTGCCCAAGCCCTCCTCATAGCTGGCTGGAGTGTCACCGGCTGTTCCGCTTTGCCCATCGCAACAAATTGTCGCAAGCCCTGGTCGAGGATCTGGATCTGAAGCAGCGGAAAGTAAGCTCGATTGCCGACGCTTACAAGCGCATCCTGCTGCTCGGGTGCTCCCGGCCGAACCAGCTTCGGCAAGCGGAACTGACCGAGGTCTACGATCTGTTCGAAACCTGGACGGAGCTGACCGAGTGTGGCCCGGATCAGGAAGGCGACAGTCTGTTCGTCATTAATATGGAGCGGGACAACCCGCCCATTTACCGTAGCCTGCTGGAACACGCGCCCGGTGATGAGAGCTTCGGATTCGACACCCGGGAGCTGTCGGCCATGATCGCCGACTCCCTGCACGCGCGGCGAGAGAAGAAGCCTCAGGACAGCAACGCGCTGCCAATCCCAGCCCGAATCAGCGATACATTGCTGACCCACCTGAGCCAGGCATTGGGCATACTCGCAAAACGAAACTTTAATCGCATCGCCAGCCAGGGCACGCTGGAAATCTGCGTTGGCCTGACCGCAGCCCACTACTTCATTGCCGGGGAAAAGACTTTTACGGAGTTCGTCAGCGGCAACGACAACGGCGCGGACGAAAGCGAAAATCGCTTTATCCAGGCGGCCCGAAGGCAGGGCGACGCCTGGGCTGGCGCACACGACGCCGCGCCCGCTGAGGATCACTCCTGGTCCGCCGACACGCCAATCAACTTCCGGGGCAGCCGGGGCACGGCGCCCTCCGAACGGGCAGACAAAAACCGACCGACCGCCCACCGGGCCCTGCTGATCAACACCAGCCCCGGCGGCTACTGCGTTCTTTGGGAAAACAACGTGCCGTCGACGCTGCAGGCGGGTGAATTGCTGGGCGTTCGGGAGCAGTCGTCGCACCCCTGGAGCGTGGCGGTGGTGCGTTGGATACGCCAGGTCAAGAACCAGGGTACCCAGGCCGGCATCGAATTGCTGGCCCCCAGCGCCGCGCCCTGCGGTGTGCGCCTGATCCAGAAGGTGGGGAACAGCAGTGAGTTCCTCCGTGGCTTGCTACTGCCCGAAATCAGCGTCGTGAATCAGTCGGCCACCCTGGTCACGCCGCGGCTGCCGTTCCAGACGGGTAGCCGTATTACCCTGCTGCACAGTGGACGCGAAGATCAGGGCACACTGGGGCGCAAGGTATCCTCAACCGGAAGCATCAGCCAGTTTGAACTCAAGCTCGCCAATATGGCCTCTCTGACCCCGACGCCTCCGCCAGCCTCCTCGGGCACCAGCGAAGACGAGTTCGACTCACTCTGGCCATCGCTCTGAACTGCGACAGCCGTTTCAGGTCGAGAAACCAAGGGTTGTTATTGAACGACAACCCCTGCATCATTCAGTCGTGATTGATTGTCCGGCCAAGGATCGTCAACCGACAAGCCCTGTCGTCATCCGGAGCGTGACCGCTTTTAGCATCGCCCAGGCCGGCTTCGCCAACGAGTAGCACGAGACGTCTAGCGAATGCAGAAAAAAAACGCCACGGTACACCTGCTGATTCTTGATCCCTCCCAAAACGATGCCGAGTCCCTGGTCAGCCTGCTGCGCAATTCCGGCAAGGCGACGCGAGCCCATCGGATCACGTCTGAGGAAGATCTGGAAGAAGTTCTCAAAACCGGCCACTGGGACCTGCTGCTGGCCCGGGATGTCGAGCAGGAGTTTAGTGCCGACGAGGCGTTGGCGATGGTGCGCCGAATGGAAAAGGACATTCCGTTTATTCTACTCACCGGCGAACCCAGCCGAGAGCGCACCGTTGCGGTGCTTCGTGCCGGGGCACAGGATGCGGTACCCTTCGACCACACCGATCTGCTGATACTGGTCGTCAACCGGGAGCTGGCCGCCCTGGAGGAACGCCGTCGCCGCCGGGTCCTCGAGTCCCACCTTCGCGAAGCCGAACAACGCTGCCAGCTGCTGCTGGAGAGCTCCAAGGACGCCATTGCCTACATCAACGACGGCATGCACATCTATGCCAACCAGTCGTACCTGGAGTTCCTTGGTTACGACGATATTGATGAACTGATCTGCATTCCGGTACTCGACACCCTGACCCCGGACAGCCAGGACAAATACAAAGAGTTCATGAAAGCGTTTGCCGACAAGGGCGACGATGGCATGACCCTGAACTGTGTGGCCCGGCGCAGCGACGATCACGAACTGAACGTGACCATGTCGGTGTCTGCCGCCACTTACGATGGCGAGGCCTGCACGCAGATTGTGCTGCAACCCGAACACAGCGATGCCGAACTGGAAGAGAAACTCCGGCAGATCAGCAGTCAGGACCTGATGACCGGCCTGTACAACCGCCAGTACTTCATGGGCGCGCTGTCCGAGGCCATCGCCCGTGCCGCCAAAAGTGGCGAATCCGGCGCCATTGCCTACATCGCCCTGGACAACTTCATGAGCCTGAAAAGTCAGGTCGGCATTGCCGGTGCCGACCTGCTGCTGGCCGACCTGGCAACGCTGCTGAAAGAACAACTGGGCGACGAATACTCGCTGTCGCGACTCAGCGACGACGCCTTCAGCATGATGGCCCTGCCGGGCGACGAAAAAGCCCTGGCGGCCCAGGCCGAACAGGTGCGCAAGGCCATCGAAGATCATCTGTTCGAGATCAACGGCCGTACCGTGCCGGTCACCGTGAGCATTGGTGTGGCCGCCATTACCGAGAACTCACCCAAGGCTGAGGAGCTGATCGGGCGCGCTCATACCGCCTCTGCGGACGTGAAGAAACTCGAAGGTCATGAGCAAGGTAACGGGGTGAGGATCTACAACCCGGCGGATTACGAAAAGCTGGATAAAACCAACTCCATCGAAGCTATCCAGAAAGCGCTCGAGGACAACCGGTTCAGGCTCCTGTTCCAGCCCATCATCAACCTGCGGGGCGAAGGCGAGGAGCACTACGAAGCCTTTGTCCGGATGCTCGACAAAGACGATAACGAAGTCTCGCCTTACGACTTCCTGCCGCCCATGGGGCCGAGCGACACCGCCATCAAGATCGATCGCTGGGTCATCCTACAGACCATCAAACAACTGTCCAGCCACCGCTCCCGCGGTCATGACACCCGGCTGTTCCTGAACGTAACCGCGGAAACCCTGCAGGACAAGACCTTCAGTTCCTGGCTCAGCGTCGCCCTCAAGGCTGCAAGACTGCCCGGCGATTCGCTGATCTTCCAGATCCGCGAAGGAGACGCCAACAACTACCTGAAACAGGCGAAGGAGTTCGCCAAGTCAGTGCGCGAGCTGCACTGCAAGGTTTCAATATCCCAGTTCGGCTGCGCACTGAATCCGTTCAACATCCTCAAACACATCGATACCGATTACGTGAAGATCGATGGCTCGTTTACCGAGGAGATCCAGAAGAGCGACGACGCCAAAGAGCAGGTCAAGGAGATGGTCAAAACGCTACAGAATTCCGGCAAGCTGACGATCATTCCACTGGTGGAAAACGCCGGTGTTCTGGCCACCCTCTGGCAGGCTGGCGTCAACTACATCCAGGGCTACTACCTGCAGGCGCCCGTTCCGGAGATGAACTACGATTTCGGCGACCACTAAGCTCGCCTCTCGCAAACAGACAGGGCGCCAATTCGGCGCCCTGTCTGGTTTTCACCGCCTGCATCCGGGCCTTATCGGGTCTGGTTGGTTTCGCTCTCCCGAAATCCGATGAGGTAGAGGATCGCATCCAGGCCCAGAGTCGAGATGGCATGGCGGGCCGACTCTTTCACCAGTGGCTTGGCCCGGAACGCAACGCCCAAGCCGGCCTGACTGAGCATGGGCAGATCATTGGCACCGTCGCCGACCGCGATCACCTGCTCGCGGGAAATGTGCTCTTTCTCGGCAATCTCCAGCAACAGCTCCGCTTTGCGTTTGCCATCGACAATGGGCCCGGCGACCCGCCCCGTGACCTTGCCATTCTCAATCTCCAGTTCGTTGGCGTAGACATAGTCGATGCCCAGTTTCTGCTGCAGATGACGCGCAAAGTAGGTAAACCCGCCAGACAGAATCGCAGTACGGTAACCCAGCCCCTTGAGTGTCCGAATCAGATGCTCCGCGCCTTCGGTCAGGCGCAATCGGTTGGCAATACGCTCCAGCACCGACTCGTCCAGCCCCTTCAGCAACGACAGCCGCTCTCGGAAGCTCTCACTGAAATCCAGCTCGCCCTGCATGGCGCGTTCGGTAATGGCCGCCACCTGATCGCCGACACCGGCCTCAAGGGCAAGTTCGTCGATCACTTCGGCCTCAATCAGGGTGGAGTCCATGTCGAACACCACCAGACGCCGATTGCGACGGAAGATGGAGTCTTCCTGGAACGCGATGTCGACGTTCATTTCTCCGGCGATGTGCAGGAAATCGGCGCGCAACGCCTCCAGATCGGACGGCGTGCCGCGCACGGAAAACTCGACACAGGCAATCCGGTTCTCCGCCGGGTTGAGCGAGGGCCGGGCAGAGAGCCGGGTAATGTTGTCGATGTTCAGACCATGGCGGGCCGTGATCGCGGACACCCGGGCGATCTGTTCCGCCTTGATGTCCCGCGCCAGCAGCGTCACGATGTAGCAGGCCCGGTTCCGGCCTTCGGCCCAGGTCTGATACTCCTGCACCGTAATCGGCGCAAACCGCACCTGCAGATCCAGCGCATGCAGACGGAACAACAGATCCCGTATCACCGGCGATGACTTGGACTCATCCGGTATTTCGATCAGGATGCCCCAGGTCAGGTGATCGTGAATCACCGCCTGGCCAATGTCGAGAATCCGGACATCGTACTGCCCCATGATGCCGGTTATTTCAGACGTCAGCCCGGGCTTGTCACGACCGGAGACGTTCACCAATACCAATTCACTCACTGTCCGAATTCTCCTGTTGGCCTGCGCCCTCGGCTGCAATCACCTCGATGGCGTCCACGCGCTGGAGGCCCCGGGGCAGTTTATGACCACGACGGCCCCGCTCCCCCAGGTAATGCTCCAGATCACCGAACTGGAGCCCCATCTTGCGCTTGCCGGCGCGGATTTCCAGCTGATCGTCTTCGGCGAAGACGGCCACCGCAACCACGTACTCTTCCCGGTTCTGCACCCGGGCGGCGGGAATGCTGATGATCTTGTTGCCCTTGCCCTTGGCCAGCTCCGGCAGCTCACTGAGCGGGAACACCAGCATCCTACCCTCGTTCGACACCGCCGCCAGATACAGCGTCCGCTCCCGCTTCGGCACAATCACCGGGGGCAGGATTTTCGCGCCTTTGGGCACCGTCACCACGGCCTTGCCGTTGCGGTTCTTGCTGATCATATCGCTCAACGACGTCACAAAGCCGTAACCACCGTCGGTCACCAACAACACCTTGCTGGCCGGGTCGCCCATCAGCAGGCCGGAAAAGGTGGCGCCGGACGGCGGATTGATCCGGCCGGTCAGCGGTTCGCCCTGACCTCGGGCAGAAGGCAGCGAATGCGCCATCAGCGCATACGCCCGACCGGTGGAATCGAGAAAGATCGCCTGCTGGTTGTTGCGTCCGCGGGCTGCAAGGGCGAACCGGTCACCGGCCTTGTAGCTCAGCCCTTCGGGTTCGATATCGTGACCCTTGGCGGCCCGGACCCAGCCTTTCTCTGACAACACCACCGTCACCGGATCGTTGGATACCAGATCCACTTCACTGAACGCCCGGGCCTCCTGACGTTCAACAATCGGCGACCGACGCTCGTCACCGTAGGTTTCGGCGTCCTGCTGCAGCTCGGTCTTGATCAGCTCGCGCAGCCGGTCTTCCGAGCCCAGAATGGCCTGAAGCTCGTCGCGTTCGGCGGACAGCTCGTCCTGCTCCCCCCGGATCTTCATTTCTTCAAGCTTGGCCAGATGGCGCAGTTTCAGTTCCAGAATGGCCTCGGCCTGCTGCTCGGACAGCCCGAACCGGGCCATCAACTCGGGCTTGGGCTTGTCTTCGTTGCGGATGATCTCAATGACTTCGTCAATGTTCAGGTAAGCGATCAGCAAACCTTCCAGGATGTGCAGCCTCGCCAATACCTTGTCGAGCCGGTGTTGCAGACGACGAGTCACCGTGGTGCGCCGGAACGCGAGCCACTCGGTCAGGATCTGGCGCAGCCCTTTAACCCCCGGGCGGCCATCATTGCCAATCACATTGATGTTGACCCGGTAGGTTTTCTCCAGATCGGTGGTGGCAAACAGGTGCGCCATCAAGCCGTCCAGATCCACCCGATTGGAACGCGGCACAATGACCAGACGGGTCGGGTTCTCATGATCCGATTCGTCGCGCAGATCGGCCACCATCGGCAGCTTTTTGCCCTGCATTTGCTGGGCGATCTGCTCCAGTACCCGGCTGCCCGAGACCTGATGCGGCAGGTCGGTCACTACGATCTCGCCGTTTTCACGAATCCAGCGGGCCCGCATTCTCAGGGAGCCGCGGCCAGTCTCGTACATCTGCCGGATTTCCCGGCGCGGGGTGATGATTTCCGCCTGGGTCGGGAAGTCCGGGCCCAGGATATGCTCACACAACGCATCCACCGTGGCGTCCGGATCGTCCAGCAAGCGAATGCAGGCGGCCGCCACCTCCCGGGCATTGTGCGGTGGAATATCGGTCGCCATGCCCACCGCGATACCGGTGGTGCCGTTCAGCAGCACGTGAGGCAGGCGCGCCGGCAGGACCGAGGGTTCTTCCAGCGTGCCGTCGAAGTTCGGCACCCAGTCCACCGTGCCCTGCCCCAGCTCACTCAGCAACACCTCGGCGAACGGCGCCAGCCGTGACTCGGTGTAGCGCATGGCGGCGAACGACTTGGGATCGTCCGGCGAGCCCCAGTTGCCCTGGCCGTCCACCAGCGGGTAACGGTAGGAGAAGGGCTGCGCCATCAGCACCATCGCTTCGTAACAGGCGCTGTCGCCATGGGGATGGAATTTACCGAGCACGTCACCGACGGTCCGGGCGGACTTCTTGTATTTGGCGGTGGACTTCAGCCCCAGCTCCGACATGGCGTAGACGATCCGCCGCTGAACCGGTTTCAGTCCGTCCCCGACGTTGGGCAGCGCCCGATCGAGGATGACGTACATGGAATAGTCGAGGTAGGCCTTTTCCGTGTAGTCCTTGAGTGAAACCCGCTCAAAACCTTCATCGGTGGTTTGGAAATCTGGCATGCACGCCTCTTTTGTTGTTGCCTGAACTGCCTGTCATGAAAGGATGCCGGCCGCCGGACTCTGCTCCGCCGCCAACACCGCCATCCGGGTGCGCCCATTATATGGAGCGCGGGGCAGATACACCAACCTGGCCGGATTTCCCGAAGGCCAATAGCGGAATTCCCGCATGGAGAGACGGTAAGGTGCGCCGTATTCTCGCCCTACTAAGAGTTGAAGAAAGCATGAATTTTCCGACGAACGGAGCCCTATGAGACCCAACCTCAAAGCCTGCGGGCAAGCCATGATGACCGCCATGATCAACGCGGTACTGGCGGTGGCGCTGATGCTCCTGGTGGAGTTTGCAATCAGCGGCAGCTTCGTGATTCCCGAACCCTACCTGTGGGCAGGCCTGCTGATCTGGCTGGTCATATTTGCCGCTCAGTTCTGGCGCCAACGTCATCTGTGCCGCCACTGCCAGCAGCCCGGCGAATCCGGTCGTACCTCTAACTAGTCTTCACGCCCAACCCACTCTGCCACGCCAATTAACCCGATCCTGACGACCCACGCCGCCGATCCGGCAACGAACGATAGCCGATAACGACCCGATCCAGCGGTCAGTACCCGAGTTTTCGCCAGCGCGCGGAACCGAGAGTTTCCGGGCCAGCCTGGGGTGAGGTTCGGCGCCGGACACGCCCGGCGCCGTGGGCAGGACGACGGCCTACTGGCGGATGCCTTCGACCGAAATGATGATATCAACGGTTTCCGAAGCGGGCCCCAGATCCATGGGAATGCCGAAATCTTTCAACCGCAGCTCGGTTTCAGCCTCGAACCCCATCCGGTAGCCGCCCCAGGGGTCTTTGCCATGGCCAATCATCTCAGCCTCCAGGGTGATCTCCTTGGTGACACCGCGCAGGGTCAGGTCACCGATGATTTCGGCTTCACCATCCTCCTCAACGACCACGCGTTTGCTCTTGAAGGTTGCCTCGGGGTATTCGGAAACGTGCAGAAAGTCCTCACTCCTCAAATGCTTATCACGCTCGGCGTGATTGGAGTCGACGCTCGAGGTGTCGATGGTGACGCTGACCGAGCTGTTTTCCGGGTTCGCCTCATCGTAGACGA
>JBPEXU010000329.1:0-4971 GCA_052031225.1 Marinobacter sp.
CGCCTCGCCGCTGCGGGGCCCGGAGGTGCGCATGACCAACAATCCCTGGCAGTTTCACATCGACCGGGTGCAGCGCCGGTTCGGCTGGCGCGGGTTTAAAGTCATCAACGATTTTGCCGCCATGGCGCTGGGCGTTCTGCACGTCCCCGACGCTCACCGCGAACCGATTTGTGGTGGTCCGGGCGATCCCAAGCGCGCGCGGCTGATCCTCGGGCCCGGAACCGGGCTCGGTATGGCCGGTCTGATCCCGTTACAACACGGTTGGGTACCGCTGGTCACCGAAGGCGGTCACGTCAGTTTTGCCCCCTGCGACGACACCGAGATGGCGATTCAGAAGCTCCTGCAGGCGGAATTCGGACGGGTGTCCGTTGAGCGCATTCTGTCCGGGCCGGGGCTGGTCAGTCTCTATCAGGCGCACGCCCAGATTCGGGGCCGGTCGCCGGTTCTTCATTCGCCCGAAGCGATCACCTCGGCGGCAGTTGAGGGTTCGGACCCGCTGGCACAGGAGGTGTTGCGGCACTTCTGCGAATTGCTTGGGCGAACCGCGGGTGATGCGGTACTGGCGCTGGGCAGTCTGGGCGGGGTGTATCTGTGCGGTGGTATCCTGCCGCGCATCCTCGAATTCTTCCGGCACAGTTCGTTTGCTCAGGCCTTTACCGCCAAAGGCCGGATGACACCGCTGCTGGAGCAGACGCCGGTCTATGTCATCACCGATCCCCACACCGGCCTGCTCGGGGCGGCGGCCGCTCTCAGCAACCCGGAAGTGTAATCCGCCGCCCAGCGTGGCGGCTTACAAGTAGTGAACCAGTTCGCTCCGGTCGATACGGTACTGAGCGTTGTAAATCCCGTTGTCCGCCCGCCGACCGGCGGCCAGAACCATCACCACCAGACCGTCCCGTGGCAGTTTCAGCAGCTTGCGGACCCGGCATTCGTCGAACCCCTCCATCGGGCAGGAATCAAAGCCATGGGCCCGCAGTGCCAGCATCAGGTTCTCGGCCGCCAGCGCGGTTGATTTGGTGGCCCACAGTTTCATCTCATTGCGGGAATAGGGGCCCCGGGGCACAGGCCGGGACAACCCCACCACCAGGCCTGCGGCTTTCTTGGCCAGCCCGAACAGGCCCATCGGCCCCTGGTTGTAATGGATCGGCGCGACTTTCCGATAGTAGCTGTCGACGATGGCAGGAAGGCGTTGTTCCGGCCACAGATCCAGCGCCTTGCGGGCATGATCGCGCCAGGTGTTGGTGCGGGCGACAATGGTGATCAGCACCGGCGCCGTTCGGGCGGCGTTCTGGCCGAGACAGGCCTTGGCCAGTTTTTGCCGCAGTGACGGCGTGCGCACCACGTAAAACTCCCACGGTTGCAGGTTGCTGGAGTTGGGCGCCAGCGTCGCCAGTTCCAGGCAGTCCTCAAGCACGGCGTCGGGAATGGGTTCGTCGGTAAAGCGCCGAACCGAGCGCCGCGAGCGAACCACCTTGCGAAATTCCTCAACATTGATCTCTGGCAGACTGCCGGCCTTAGCATTCATGGCGGGTCCTTGTGGTTGATTTCGGTTCGTCCTATGGTTGCGGGAAAGCACCGAAGATTCAATTACGGCAACGACCAAACCGGATGACCGAACCGCTAACCGACCTGAGCCTGCCCGAACTGGTGGACCGAGTCCGAGCCTGCACCCTGTGCGCCGACGTCTTGCCGCACGAGCCGCGCCCGGTGGTGCAGCTCAGCGAGGGTTCGAAAATACTGGTGGTCGGGCAGGCGCCGGGCCGACGGGTGCACGAAACCGGGTTGCCCTTCAATGACCCCAGTGGCGACCGGTTGCGGGACTGGATGGGGATTGGTCGGGAGGTGTTTTACGACGCGCGGGAACTGGCGATCCTGCCGATGGGCTTCTGCTATCCCGGCACAGGCCGGTCCGGCGATCTGCCGCCACGCCCGGAGTGCGCGCCGGCCTGGCGGGCGGCGCTGCTGGCACGGCTGCCGGCGATTCGTCTGACCCTGGTGATTGGCCAGTACGCCCATGCCTGGCACCTCGGCGAGGCCCACCGCTCGGTCACCGACAACGTCCGGGACTGGCACCGTTGGTGGCCCAGCCTGATACCCCTGCCGCATCCCAGCCCCCGCAACAACCTGTGGCTGCGGCGCAACCCCTGGTTCGAACAGGACGTTGTGCCGGCGTTGCGGCAGCGGGTTGCAGAAGTGTTGTCGTCACAGCCCTGAGCTCTGGCTGGGCGATCCGGTCAGGCGGTTTAGCGCTGGAGCCGGTGATCGGGTGGAACCAGAGTCTGTTTCGCCAGCAGGTACTGTTCGAGCGAAGTCCGGTCCGCCTCAGACGCATACAGCCCCTGTTTGGTGCGGCGCCAGAGGATGTCCTCTGCGGTCATGGCCCACTCGTGTGTCATCAGGTAGTCCACTTCGGCCTGATAGAGATTGCCGGCGAAGCGGGTGCCGAGGTCTTCCGGGCCGTGGCAGGGTTCCAGAAACCTGTAAGCGCAGGTGCCGTAGGTACGCACATATCGGGCGATGACTTCGGTGGCCAGCCAGGGGAAATCCTGCCGCAGCCGGCTGGCGAGTGTGGCCTGGCTGGAAAAATGACCGCCCGGCAGCACCGCGTTCCGGGTCCAGCGCGGGCCCGCTTGCGGGAAGAACTGGCTGAGCCGATCGGTGGCGGCTTCGGCAAGCTTGCGATAGGTGGTGATCTTGCCACCAAAGACCGAGAGCAGCGGCGGCCGCCCAGGTCCGCCGTCGAGCTCGAAGGTGTAATCCCTCGAGGCCTTTTTCGCTTCTCCCCGTTCGTTGTCCATCAGCGGCCGCACGCCGGAATAGGACCAGACCACATCCTGGGTGCTCAACTGGCGGGCGAAGTGTTCGTTCACGATTTGCAGCAGGTACTCGGTTTCCTCGCCGGATATCTCGGCGGTCTTGGGGTCACCGTCAAAATCGACATCGGTGGTGCCAACCAGGGAAAAACGCTCTTCGTAGGGGATCACAAACACGATGCGTTCGTCCGCGTTTTGCAGGATGTAGGCTTCGTTGTCCTGGTTCAGGCGCGGCACCACGATGTGGCTGCCTTTTACCATCCGGATGGTTTTGGGCGCGGGCATCGACAGCGCGTCACCGAACAGCTGGCTGACCCAGGGGCCGGTGGCGTTGACCACCGCGCGGGCGGTGACGGTGTCCTCGAGGCCGTTCCGGGTGTTGCGCAGTGTGACCGACCATCGGGTGGCTTCCCGGTCGGCGCGGACACATTGGGTGCGGGTGAGAATCCGGGCACCTTTTTCAGCTGCCTTGCGGGCGGTGAGCACCACCAGCCGGGCGTCGTCCACCCAGCCGTCGGAGTATTCGAAACCCCGGGTGATGTCGTGTTTTAACGGGCCGGCGCGGTCAAATCGGATGGCGCGGGAACCGGGTAACAGTTCCCGCTTGGCCAGGTGGTCGTACAGGAACAGCCCGGTCCGGATCATCCAGGCGGGCCTGAGATGGGGCCGGTGGGGCAGGCGAAACCGCATCGGCCACATGATGTGAGGCGCGTTTCTGAGCAGGCACTCGCGCTCGGCCAGTGCTTCCCGAACCAGTCTGAACTCGTAGTGTTCCAGATAGCGCAGGCCACCGTGAATCAGCTTGCTGCTGGCCGACGAGGTGGCCGAAGCCAGGTCGTCCATCTCGCACAGCAACACCCTGAGCCCACGCCCGGCCGCATCCATCGCGATACCCGTGCCGTTGACCCCGCCACCAATGACCACCACGTCGTAGTCTGCCTGCGCCTCTGTCATCGTTTCAATCCGTCCTTGTTGAAGCCTGAAAATGCTCTAAAACGAACATTGATATTCGTTACCGAACATTATGCGCGGATTTTAATCGCTCGAAAAGGAAAAATGAGCGGTCGCGAACCCGTGGTGGGTGTTTTTCTCGAAAAGGTGGCGCCGGTCACACCACGTGCAATTCGACGTCGTGCGCCTGTAGCAACTGGTCAATCGGGGAGGGCGGTGCCTGGTCGGTGAACACATGATCGGCCTGGGTGATATTGCCCAGCCGCACCATGGCCTTGCGACCGAACTTGGTGTGGTCGGCCGCGAGCAGAACCCGGTCGGAGTTTTCGATGATGGCCTGAGCGACCCGAACCTCGCGGTAGTCAAAATCCAGTAGCGAGCCGTCCTCATGGATACCGCTGATGCCGATGATGCCGAAGTCCATGCGGAACTGACTGATGAAATCCCGGGTAGCTTCGCCCACGATGCCGCCATCCCGGTTACGCACTTCGCCGCCGGCAATGATGATGTGAAAGTCCTCTTTGGCCGACAGGATAGAGGCCACGTGCAGATTGTTGGTGACGATCTGCAGGTTGCGCTTGCGGAGCAGGGCTTTGGCGATGGTTTCGGTGGTGGTGCCAATGTTGATGAACATGGAGGCGTTGTCCGGAATCATCCGGACCAGGGCTTCGGCAATGCGTTCCTTGGCTTCCAGTTCCATGATCTTGCGCGCCTGGTACGCGGTATTGACGGTACTGGAATCAATGCCGGCGCCACCGTGATGGCGGCGCAGCTTGTTCTGTCGGGCCAGTTCGTTGAGATCCCGGCGGATGGTCTGCGGCGTAACCTGAAAGTGCTCAACCAGAGCTTCTGTGGTGACAAAGCCTTGCTGCTGGATCAGTTCCAGAATCAGGTCCTGGCGCCGGCGCTGTGGCATGGGTCGGTCTCCGCAATGGTCATCAACTGTTGGGGACGCCCGGTGGGTCGGGCGCCTGCAGTGTAGTGCGTTTTTAAGGTGCATGCAGCCCCGCGGTTTCACAAACGCATCGGTGCGGCTGCCATTTGCGCTCGCTGGCTCCACGCCCGTCGGGTCTGCGACAATGGGACCATCGTTTCACGTTGACCAATTTAGGTTGTGTATCGCTCAAGGAGGCCTCTTGTTCAGGGTTCAGTTTCATCATCTGCAGCGGATTGTGCTCGGCCTGATCGCAATGGCCGGTGTTGTGCG